>JANEMG010000480.1 GCA_024511045.1 Gammaproteobacteria bacterium
TGAGGTGTTCTACAACCGGATACGGCTTCATTCCACCAATGATTATTTATCACCGGTAGACTACGAAAACCGTCATAAATCTGTGTAACTTTATGTCCGGAAAAGTGTTGACACATCATACTGACCGTATACCTTGCAAAGTGGCAAAGTCAAGCCGAAAGAGCGGTGAGCTTTAGAGCATTGTGCGCCACCTCATCCTCCTCCGGTTCCATGACAATCCATCAAGCCGGCTCAATCCGGTACCAAAAGCCATTACTGAGCCGCAGGCTGCAGTTTTTTCTGCAGTTGCCGGAATGCGCCGGACAGGGAGGTGTCCATGACCGCCTGGCGGTTCATGACCACGACGATCCGGGCCAGTTGCGGGAAGCCGGTGGCCGATGTGGCGGACAGGTAGAGGGGCTGGATGTAGAGCAGGGAGCGTTCCACCGGCACGATGATCATTTTGCCGCGTATCACTTTCGAGCCGCGCTGGTTCCACAGGGTCAGCTGTCTGGAGATTTCCGGGTTCTGGTCCATGATGCCGCTGATCTGGGCGGGGCCTTCGACCTGGATGTCCCTTGGAAAATGGTAGATCTGGATGTTGTTGCTAAAGGTCTCCCGGCAGCGTTCATTGTCGAAGCAGCCGGCAACCGCGATCAGCCTGAGGTTTTCCCGGCCAACCGGCGACATGGGGCTGACCAGGAGGAAGGACTGGTATTCCGAATCCGAAACCGTGGGCTTTTCCAGGGGATCCAGCAACAGGTAATAGGGCGTGATGGCTTCGCCGCCCTGTTCAGGAAATTCCAGGGTGTCGCTTTGCTGATAGAAGACTTCCGGTCGTTGCTGGTGGTAACGTGAATAGATCTGCATCTGCAGGGTGAAAAGCGCCCTGGGGTAGTTGAGATGTCTGATGAATCCCTTCGGCATCCGGGAGATGTCCTTGAACAGCGTCGGATACAGGCGCCGGTAGGTGTCGATGGCCGGGTCCTGGTGGTCGACGATGTAGTAATCGACCTTGCCATGATAGGCATCGACGATAATCTTGACCGAATTGCGCACATAATTGATCTGGTCCGATACCTGGTTCTCCGAATCTTCGGCGTCGAATGGTGCAGTGACCGGCTTTACCAGAGGATAGCGAGTGGAGGTGGTGTAGGCATCCAGCTGCAGAAAGGGGGTGATGGCATGGATCCGCTCTCTGATGTTGCGCCGCACCAGGATTCTGCTCTGGCTGGTGATCGCCGTGGAAAAGAAGATGTCGCTGTCGCCCAGATAGGCGGAAACGACCAGCTTGTGCAGCAGGGAGCTCAGCTTCAAGCCTCCCGACCCCTGGTAAGTGGAGATCAGGTCATCGGCGGTGGTTTTGCCAAAACTGCTCGGCGCGGAATTGGGCACGATCGCGTAGCTGTAGTCGGCCAGGCCGTAGTAGATTTCCGGCCGGGTGATTTTCAGGCTTTCATGGGCAGTGTCCAGGGTGATATTCTTCAGCAGCCAGCGTATGGGTTTTCCGGCCTGCTGGTCTGAAGGGGTAATGACCGCTCCATAGCCATGGGTATAGATCAAATGCCGGTTGTTCCAGGTCTGCGCCTCCGCTGGCAGTTTGCCGAAGGCCAGTTCCCTGGCAGCGATATTCACCTGGGACTCCCTGCCGTTCAGGGTGTAGCGGTCGACGGCAATGTCATCGAAGCGGTAGAAGGGGCGTATTGCCTGCAGCTGTTGATAGACATTGCTCAGCAGGTCATTGTCCCAGACGGGGATGTTATGCAGTTCCTCGGAGATTTCCGCATTGACTTCCAGGGTCAGCGAGGACAGCAGGGGATATTCG
>JANEMG010000481.1 GCA_024511045.1 Gammaproteobacteria bacterium
TGTACCTGGAACAGGTGCAGCTGAATCATATTCGCCATGACCCGGCACAGATGGCAGTACTGCAGCGACTGCAAAGGCTTTCCCAGAATCTGGCGGTCGAAGCCCATTACCGACAGAAAGCAGACCCGGTACGACTGTTCACGACACCACCGGCAAGGAGCAGAAGCCTGTATATCCACGGCGGCGTCGGCTGCGGCAAGTCCATGCTCATGGACTGGTTCTTCGAATGCTGCCCGGTGGCGCAGAAAAGACGCGTACATTTTCATGCCTTCATGCTCGAAGTCCATGCATTCATCCACCAATGGCGGCGGCAGCACAGCGCTGAAGTGATCCCGGCACTGGCAGAAAACATCAGTTCCTCGACCCGACTGCTGTGCTTCGATGAGTTTCATGTCACCGACATCGCCGATGCGATGCTACTGGGCCGGCTGTTCGGCAAGCTGTTCGAGGCAGGTGTCGTGATCGTCGCCACCTCCAACCGTCATCCGGATGACCTGTATGAAGGCGGCCTGCAGCGGGAACTGTTTCTGCCCTTCATCCGCCTGCTGCAGGAACAGGCCGATATCATCGAACTGGCCTCGCAACAGGACTACCGGCTCACCCATCTGCGTGCACTGGGAACCACCTATTACTACCCTCTGGGCAGCGGAGCCGCTGCGTTCATCCGGCAATGTTACGATGAACTGAGCAATTTTGCCCCGCTGCAGCCGGGATCCGTGGAAGTCCTGGGTCGCAAAGTACCGCTTCGCGCAGTACATGGCGATATCGCCCTGAGCTCTTTCGACGAACTCTGCGAACAGCCGCTGGGCGCCGCCGACTATCTGGAAATCGCCTGTGAATTCAGCACCCTGATCATTGCCGGCACCCCCAGACTGACGCCTGAAAAACGCAACCAGGCGCGCCGTCTGGTGACCCTGATCGACGCTCTCTACGAACATCGGGTGAAACTGATCTGCAGCGCCGAAGTCCCCGCCGAGGAACTGTTCAGGGATTCAGATGGTGCCTTCGAATACCAGCGCGCGGTATCGCGACTGATCGCCATGCAGACCGACCAATACCTGAACAGCCGGCATCTCGCCAGTTGATCGAATTTTCCGCTGCACCCCAAATATGTGCGTGCAAACTTCAAGACATGGCGGCCAGCCCTGCAGACAACACTTGGAAACCGATTTGTCTATTGGCAGCTGTCACACTGCACAAGGTTCATAAACAGCCGGGTCCAACCGATAATTTTGTTCATCAGCCAGCATCATCTGCAAAAGGGAACATTTCAGTCTGAAATAATTTGCATTAAGGATCATACTGACCTACCCTGAATCCTGTCGAAAATCTTCCGAAGGGTATCATCATGACCCAAAAATCACTTGTGAAAGCACTCCATGCAGCGGCTTTTTTAATCTTTTCGGCAAATGCACTCGCCGCCGATTCCCTGTCGCTCGGTTCCTTGCAATCCGATGGTGCGACGGCACACACCTTGAGTATCGTGCTACCGGTCAATGCCGGAGACGATAACCGCAACAGTCGCGTGCAGGTTCATTACCGGCGCTCCGGTCAAACAGCTTTTCAACAGTCCCTGGATATGTTCCGAAACAAAGACGACGGGGCTCCCTATGCGGGCATGATTCCTGGATTGCAGCCCGACACCGATTACGCAGTGAGAGTGACGGCAATCGATGCCGACGGCATACAGGGAACGGTGCAGCAAACGATAAACCTGCGCACCAGGGCCATTCCCGCCGTGATCACCCAGGGAAACGAGGTTTCCGTGGCCAATACCACGGCGCTGAATTCCGCTCTCAACG
>JANEMG010000234.1 GCA_024511045.1 Gammaproteobacteria bacterium
TTGATGCGTATCGACCGGGGAACCAGCTGCTGCCTGCTGGCATGCCGGAGAACGATCTGTTCGGCATGCAGCGCCGCAGTCCGCTTCATCCAGAGGATCAGCGCCTCGCGCACAGCAGCGTTGTAGTCAGTGTCCAGCCGCACCGCTGGAAGCTCCGCGATGAACGCATCATGAAAGCTGATTTTGATTCCTGACGATTTTCCCGGAGCGACCTGCAGGGGATATTTCCGTCCCTGAAAAGGCACCAGGGCGCCATGATCATAGCGCTCCGGTGACAGACGCTCCACCTGCTGAAGGCGTGCGGCTATTCTATTGATGGTCTGCATCACCCACTGCCGATTGTCCAGAATGAACCGCTGCACCTGCCGGTCCGCCATGCGCAGCGGCACCACGACTTCCACCTTTGCAGGTGACACGACGATGCGCGCTTTCCGGGCGCGTTTGCTGCGGCGTATCTGGTAGCTGAAGGGAATCCGGGAAATGGCTGGCTCCTGTCAATCACTGTTTTCCTGGCACATCTGCCTTTCCGGCAGAACCGGAATTGCATGGCGCAAGGCAATACCGCTCAATGTCACGTCGGCTTTATAGGCATAGGCCTCGACCCCCGCTGTGATGGCATCCCGCAATCCAGCGGCGTAAACGGGATCGATGCAATCGGCAGGCCGCATCTGCAAGGCGTCTGCGCGTTGGACACAGAAAAAAATCACTGCCCGCCGTCCCTGCTCACGCATCGCCGCCAGTTCCCGCAAATGCTTGCTGCCCCGTATGGTGATGGCATCGGGAAAATAGGCGGCATCGCCCTTCACCAGCGTGACATTTTTCACCTCCACATAGCAGGCGTTTCCCTCCCCTTTCTGCAGCAGCAGATCGATTCTGCTGTTTTCCCTGCCGTAGCGTACTTCGCTGCGAACCCGGTCGTAGTCCTGCAATTCCGATATCGTGCCATTGCCGATGGCCTCATCAACCAGCTTGTTGCTCAGTCCGGTATTGATGCCCACCAGGGTACCCGACGCGGTTTCGACCAGTTCCCAGGTCAAGGGATATTTCCGCGTGGCGCTGTGGCTGTCGCTCAACCAGACGCGGGAACCGGGATCGCAGCAGCCTTTCATGGAACCGGTATTCGGCGTATAGGCGGTCACGACGCATCCATCGGCGAGACGCACATCGGCCAGGAAACGCTGATAACGCCTGATCAGCACGCCTTCCAGCAGCGCTTCGGGAAAATCCACACTCAACCCTGATTGATCATATGCAGCGCCAGCTGACGCAGCGCCCGGCCAAGATTTTGCCGTAAATCATCCGGCATGGAAATTTCCGATAACGCCTTGTCCATGCACAGCAGCCATTGCTCAGTTTCCTCGGGGCCGATGGCAAACGGTGCGTGGCGCATTCTCAGCCGGGGATGCCCATACTCCCGTACATACAAGTCCGGACCGCCCAGTCAGCCGGACAAAAACTGCAGCAGCTTTTTCCTGGCCAGACTCAAATCTTTGCCGTGCAGCGCACTGACTCCCGCCGCCTCGGGCAGGGTGTCCATATGGTAGTAAACAAAGTTCCACCAGTCTCTGCAGCGCCGCTTCGCCGCCAAGCATTTCGTAGGGTGTCGCCCGCTTTTCGCCGTTCATCCGTCAACGCTGGTTTCGAATCACGTCGTCAATGCCATTTTTCAGTACGCAATTCATCGATAAAATGGCATAAACTATCAGGAATCACGCCCGTTTACAAAATTTCTTCCATAGCCAATGAAACTCTTGTACCATTGTTGGGTCATATGCTCCATTCTTCACTCTAACTCAAGGAACCTGAAACCATGAGACTAAACACCGTAGCGGCTCGCCAGGAATCCAGCATTCTAGCGACCAACAAACTGCTGAGAAACACCTACCTGCTGCTGTCCATGACGTTGCTGTTCAGCGCCTTGACCGCCGGCATCGCGATGACCCTGAATCTCCCCCACCCGGGCATGATCATCACCATGATCGGCTATTTCGGCCTGCTCTTTTTGACCACCAAGTTCAGCAACAGCGGCCTGGGCCTGGTCTTCGTTTTCGCCCTGACCGGCTTCATGGGCTTGACGCTGGGGCCGATCCTGAACATGTACATCGCCGCCTACAGCAACGGCCACGAGCTGATCATGACCGCCTTGGGAGGCACCGGCCTGATTTTTCTCGGCCTGTCCGGTTATGCCTTGACCACGCGCAAAAATTTCAGCTTCATCGGCGGATTTCTGATGGTCGGCATCCTGGTGGCGTTTCTTGCCGGCATCGGTGCGGCTGTTTTTTCCATCCCGGCATTGTCACTGGCCGTTTCCGCGATGTTCATTCTGCTGATGTCCGGCATGATTCTGTATCAGACCAGCGAAATCATTCATGGCGGCGAGACGAACTATATCCTGGCCACCATTTCCCTGTACGTGTCCATCTACAATCTGTTCCTGAGTCTTCTGCAGCTGCTCGCAGCCTTCAGTGGTGAAGACTGAAACCAATAGCAATTTTCATTTGACCACCAGATGTACACGCCGGTTATTGTCGTTGCAGCCGTTTTTTTGTCAAAAAGCCTGTCTGTACAAAATTACTGCTGCACCAGCCTGAGCTGGCTGTATCACAGAACTGCCCCGGTTTTGGCCGGGCTTTTCTGTCTGATGGTGCTGACTGGCTGTCAGCAGCCGGCCAAAACTCCGGAACAAATCACCACTTTGTTCTGGTCGGCAATGGCAGACAACGATCTGGCAGCCGCCCGCCAGCTCGCCACCCGGAATTCCCAATCGCTGCTGGCCGAAGCCATCGGACCACAGGTACAGGGCAGTCCCGATCTGACCACCGGGGAAGTCAGAATCCAGGGTCAGCTGGCAACGGTGGCAACAGAATCCGTCCTTGCCAATCAGGAACCCCGACAAACGGCGGTTTTTCTCACCTATCTGGCCAGGGAAAACGGGCAGTGGAAAGTCGACTACCCGCAAACGCTGCAAAACATGCCCGGTGAAAGCATCAGAAAACTCACCGAAAGCCTGAAGAAACTGGGTGAAACCTTCAACAAGCATCTCGAAGAGCAGATTCCGCTGCTCGAAAAGGAAATCGATTTGTTTGCCGAGCAACTGCAGCGGCAGATCGAGCAGTTCAACCGCGAACTGGAAAAATCCCTGCCGTCGAAACGGCAGGATCCCTATCGCGACACGATTTAGCTAGCACCTAAAAAACACCCGTCAATGGGATGTTTAACAGCAAATGCGATATGCTGTTTTATTCATAATCAAAGGGTAACTACTCACCCCATAGTAAAAGAAGCCCCTATGGGTGGTCTGTGGAGGAAGTGTCTTTGGCAGGGATGCCAAAATCAAGCCTGCAGGGATGTATTCACGGTGTCTTCCGGAACAGACTACCCATAGGGACCGAGTAGTTACATCAATGGCTTGAGACCATTGATACTGCCAGCACTTCCCTGTGCCGGGTTAGTGCCCGCCATTTATTGACGGCCACTATTTACAGCCCTTCTTCACAGTTTCCATAATGCTGCCACGAGAGCACAGAATCTTCATGATTGAGGCATCTCTGTGACCTCTGTGGTCGTCACAGACAATTGCTCCGGGCATGCAGCCAGCCTGGCCCTGGCATTTTTCATCGCTTTCCGCCGCCATGCCCGCTTGACATGCCGCGGTGGAATTGCCCCGCTTTGCCTTTTGCCCGGGCTTGTGGCAAGCTTTAGGAAAAACTTCGCTTGGGAGCGTATTATGGCTTGTGATTATCTCCAGGTATTGAATCTGGCAAAACAGGGAAAATGGCATCAGGCACACCAGATGGTGCAGCCGCATTCCGACACCCTGGCCTGCCTGCTGCATGGCTACCTGCACCGTATCGAAGGCGATTCGGCAAATGCCGCCTACTGGTACCCCGGGCCGACACGGAGATGCCGGACAACAGTCTGGACGAGGAGTTTGCGCGTCTTTCCACACTGCTGCAAACAAACGGCAGCCAGCAATGAGCCGCCGGCTTGTCGTGTCTACAACAGGCTGACCGGACCGGCGATGCGGCATTACCTGAAATACCTCTCCAGCTTTTTCTTCCCCGTTTGCGTCGTCTGGTTTTTGGCTGCCGGGCCGCATGCTGCCGGTGCAGCGATCGCCTGGACCCTGCCGCTCTGGCTGCTGTTGGCCGTCGACTGGTTCAGCCCAAAAATCGACCCGGAGCAAAGAGGCCAGGTGCTCGCCGACGGCTATTACGATGCCATTCTCTATTTCCTGGCCTTTTTGGCTGGGCCGCCGCGATTATTTTTCTGTATCAGGCACTGTCCGGCGTTCGCCTGCTGGAAACCATCAATTATACTTTCCGCACTTGAAAATTTAGCAGCCAGAAACAGCCGGCTAATAGAAACATATCACATATTAACAAATGCTTACGGCATTTTCTGGTGCTACTGTTTTGCTAAATTATG
>JANEMG010000235.1 GCA_024511045.1 Gammaproteobacteria bacterium
TATTGAGTTTTGGAGCGCCTATCATAACAAATAGGCACCAGACACGCCCCTCCTTATCCCCTTGTTTTGGCGCCAGTTAGCCAAAAAATTCACTGGCTTTTCGAGTTTTGCATTTACCTCATAGAATGGCGTAATGTTCTGCATACGCCTGGCAATCTGTTCGTTCATTTGAATTTTTCTCTGCATAACCCGGTTAATCGTGGCGTTATAGTAACTTAGTTGGCGTCTATAAACACCATCCCATGGACTGACTCTGTAGATAACAGCCAATGCACTTGTTATGGAGTAGAATAGATTGCAGCATCGATTCCCCGTCAAAAAACAAATAAACGGCAATAAACCTTGCACAGCGCCTCGTATTCTGATAAAAATGCGCGTCTTTATCGATCTTGTGAGGAGTTAAGGGATGACCGAAACTGCTAAAACTGAAGCAAGCACGCCATTCAGTTTTACGCCCTATGAAGAAAAATCGGGCGAAGAATATATGAACGAAGCGCAACTCGAACATTTCGAGAAAATACTGCGCAACTGGAAAGCCGATTTAATGCAAGAAGTGGACCGCACCGTCCATCACATGCAGGACGATGCGGCAAATTTTCCCGATCCCAACGACCGAGCCACGCAGGAATCCGAATTCAGTCTGGAATTACGCACCCGTGACCGGGAAAGAAAACTGATCAAAAAAATCGACGAAGCCCTCAAGGAAATTGAAGCCGGCGACTATGGCTACTGTGAATCCTGCGGCGTTGAGATCGGCATTCGCCGCCTCGAGGCGCGCCCCACCGCGACGCTCTGCATCGATTGCAAGACCCTGGACGAATTGCGCGAAAAACAAATGGGATAACACACCACCAAGCCGACAATCACTATATCGGCCGTTTTGCCCCCTCTCCGACGGGACCCTTGCATCTCGGCTCCCTGTACACCGCACTGGCCAGTTATCTCCAGGCCAGATCACGGCATGGCAAATGGCTGCTGAGAATCGATGACCTGGACACGCCGCGCAATGTTCCCGGCGCCAGCGAAGCCATACTGCAGACCCTGACCGATTTCGGACTGCACTGGGACGACTGGGTCTATTACCAAAGCGAGCAGTCCGAAGCCTATCGCGCCGCATTGCAGGAACTGCACAGTCAGAATCTCGTCTACGCCTGTATTTGCACGCGCAAAACGCTCCGCCAGTCTGCCCTGGAAGATCCTCGCCACAGCAACATCTACCCTGGCCATTGCCGCGGCCGCCAGCACTCCCGCAATCAACCCCATGCCCTGCGCATTGAAACCGACTTGACCCCCGTTGCCTTTTCCGACCAGCTTCAGGGAGACGTCGAACATATCCTGGCCCGACAGCATGGCGATTTCATCATCAAACGCCGCGACCGAATCATCGCCTATCAGCTTGCCGTGGTCGTGGACGACCATGCGCAGCAAGTAACCGAGGTGGTGCGCGGCTTCGATCTGCTGGATTCGACGCCCAGTCAGATCTATTTGCAGCGCAAACTGGGATTTCCTGTTCCCCGCTATATGCATGTGCCGATCGTCACCGACAGCCAGGGCAGCAAGCTGAGCAAACAGACCCATGCCGAAGCCGTAAACACCCGCAATATCGGCAGGACGCTGCATCTACTGCTGACGCTGCTGCAGCAGGACCCGCCCCGGGAACTGCAAAACAGTCCGGTCGAGGAACTTCTGAACTGGGCTGTCCATAACTGGCGGCCGGAGAAGCTGAGAAATATTGCTGCACTCGGCAATGGAATCGACTAAACTGCCTTTTTTTATCGACAGCGACCAGCAATGCCCGGCCGGAAGGCAAAAAATGCTCACCGGTCAATGTATTCATTGAATATTCCCGTTTTTCAACAAGGATCATTTCATGTCTGAACATAAAACCTACGCGATCAAGCCGGAAATCGCCGAACAGGCGCATATCACACAGGAAATCTACCAGAGCATGTACCGACGCTCCATCGATGAGCCGGAAGCGTTCTGGGCGGAACAGGCGGAAAAGTTTCTGGACTGGAGCAGGCCCTGGGACAGGGTCATGGATTATGACTTCAAAAAAGGCCATATCCGCTGGTTCGAGGGCGGTGAGTTGAATGTCAGCTACAACTGCCTGGACCGCCATCTGGAAAAACGCGCCGATCAGACCGCCATCCTCTGGGAAGGCGACGATCCTGCCGTGGACAGGAAAATCACCTACCGGGAGCTTCATGAACAGGTCTGCAAATTCGCCAATGTCCTGAAGTCACTGGGCGTCAGCAAGGGCGAACGGGTCTGCATCTATCTGCCGATGATCGCCGAAGCCGCGGTCGTCATCCTCGCCTGCACCCGGATCGGCGCGGTGCATTCCATCGTCTTCGGCGGTTTTTCCGCCGATGCCCTGAAGGACAGAATCCTGGATGCCGACTGCCAGTACCTGGTCTGCGCCGATGAAACGCTGCGCGGCGGACGTACCGCTGCGCTGAAAGTCAATGCCGACAAGGCCGTGGCAAACTGCCCCAACATCAGGCATGTCATCGTGATCGAGAACACCGGCGCGGACATTCCCTGGCAGGAACAACGGGACGTCTGGTATCACGAACTGATGGCCGATGCCTCCAGCGACTGCCCGGCGGTTCCCATGGCGGCGGAGGATCCGTTGTTCATCCTCTATACCTCCGGTTCCACCGGCAAACCCAAGGGCGTACTGCATACCACCGGCGGTTATCTGCTGTATGCGGCGATAACCCACAAATACGTGTTCGATTATCACGATGGCGACATCTACTGGTGCACCGCCGATATCGGCTGGGTGACCGGGCACTCCTATATCATCTATGGCCCGTTGTGCAATGGCGCGACGACCCTGATGTTCGAAGGCGTGCCCACCTACCCGGAGGCGGACCGTTTCTGGCAGGTGGTGGACAAGCACCGGGTCAACATTTTCTATACGGCACCGACGGCGATCCGCGCCCTGATGGCGCAGGGGGACGACTATGTGCAGCGCACCCGGCGCAGTTCGCTGCGCATCCTGGGAACCGTCGGCGAACCCATCAACCCGGAGGCCTGGGAATGGTATTACCACGTGGTCGGCGATGCCCGCTGCCCCATCGTCGATACCTGGTGGCAGACCGAAACCGGCGGCATCATGATCACGCCGCTGCCCGGCGCCACAGCACTGAAACCCGGTTCGGCGACCCTGCCCTTCTTCGGCGTCAAGCCGGAAATTCTGGACAATGACGGCAATGTCCTGGAAGGCGAGGCGGAAGGCATACTGGTCATTGCCCAATCCTGGCCTGGCCAGTCCCGTACCGTGTACGGTGATCATCAGCGTTTCATCGACACCTATTTCAAGAACTACCCCGGCTACTATTTTGCCGGCGATGGCGCCCGGCGCGATGAGGATGGCTACTACTGGATTACCGGCCGGGTCGACGACGTGATCAATGTTTCCGGACACCGCATGGGCACCGCGGAAGTGGAAAGCGCCCTGGTGCTGCATGACCATGTCGCGGAAGCGGCCGTGGTTGGCTACCCCCACCCGATCAAGGGTCAGAGCATCTATGCCTATGTCACGCTGAATGCCGGCGTGCAGCCGACCGAAGAACTGCGCCAGGAACTGGTGGAACTGGTGCGGCGGGAGATCGGCCCCATCGCCCACCCGGACATCATTCAATGGGCTCCTGCCCTGCCCAAGACCCGCTCCGGGAAAATCATGCGCCGTATCCTGCGCAAGGTCGCCGCCAACGAGATCGACAACCTGGGCGACACGTCCACGCTGGCGGACCCCTCCGTGGTCGATGAAATCATCGATCACCGGGCCAACAAGGAAGATACCGACTGAGAACCTGTTCAAGATCCACTGCAGCGCTGCCATGACCTTCCTGGACGGCGCTCGAAATCTTCCTTTACACCGTACAGGCTCAGGTTTCTGCACTTCGTCTGCACACAGCTGCCAGCGGCCCGCAACAATCTCGAACAGGTTCCGAGGCAACATTCAGACGGTGCAGAAAATTGCTGCAATCGGCCAAATGAAGCATGGAAAATTACTGGCATTTATTGCCGGTACAAATTACAATGAAGGGTTAAATTTCCGACCTGTTCCTCGAAAACCGGTCCGCGCTTGAAATCCGATGGATATTTGCATGACTGATTACAAACTGACACATCTCAAAGAACTGGAAGCGGAAAGCATCCACATCATTCGTGAAGTCGCCGCGGAATTCCAGCGCCCGGTGATGCTCTATTCCATCGGCAAGGATTCCGCGGTGATGCTGCATCTGGCCATGAAGGCATTCTATCCCGGCAAGCCGCCCTTTCCCCTGATGCATGTGGACACCACCTGGAAATTCAGGGAGATGATCGAGTTTCGCGACAAACTGATTGAGGACCTGGGACTGGAACTGATCGTCTACATCAACGAGGACGGCGTGAAACAGGGCATCGG
>JANEMG010000236.1 GCA_024511045.1 Gammaproteobacteria bacterium
TCATAATTTAGCAAAACAGTAGCACCAGAAAATGCCGTAAGCATTTGTTAATATGTGATATGTTTCTATTAGCCGGCTGTTTCTGGCTGCTAAATTTTCAAGTGCGGAAAGTATACAATGCCGACAGCTCAGGTTCCTGCCGGCCTTCCCCCCGGCTGAGTCGCAGATAGATCGACATCAGCTGCACGGCCGTGCCAGTCTCACTGGAGCAGGCCTGACAGATCCTCTCCAGCCAACGGGGCTGGGTCAATATCACCGCTGCGCTCTGATCGATGCAGTAATGCAGGTTGTCCCGCTGCAGCAGCCGCTCCGGCAGAGCCTCGATGCGTGGGAATGGCAGAGCAGCCAGTTTTTCAGGCGCATAGTCTTCGATCAGCAGCGCTGCATGGGCGTGTTCCGCGGCCTGCAAGGCCTGTCCAAGAAAACCGAAGGCCCGTTGCAGGATGGCGCTGTCCATAACCGGCTGCTGCAGCAAATGGAACAGCTGCCGTCCCTGTTCGACGGATACTTCCCGGACAACGGACCGACCGGCAAACTGCCGGCTGCAGCGTTCCAACCACTGCGCATCGAAGGCATGCCCGCTGTCAGCCATGGCGCGGCTTACTGAGCAAATAGTCATTGACCACCAGGTCATCCAGACCGCTGGTCAAAAAAACGGCCAGGGCATCTTCCAGAGAATGCACCAGCGGCTTGCCCATGACATTGAAACTGGTGTTCAGCAGCATGGGCACGCCGGTGATCCGGTAAAAACTGTCCAGCAATTGATGAAAGCGCGGGTTCCATTCCCTTTTGACCGTCTGCAGGCGGGCGGTTCCATCGACATGACAAACGGCCGCCACCTGCTCCTGCAGGGCAGCGTCGATGCACAGCGTCTTGTCCATGTAAGGGGATTCCTGATAATCAGGAAAAAAACGCCCGGCATAGTCGTGCAATACGGATGGTGCAAAGGGACGAAATTCTTCCCGGAATTTGATCGTTGCATTGATTTTGTCCTTGGTCTCCGCCCGGCGTGGATCGGCGAGAATGGAACGATTGCCCAGGGCCCTGGGGCCATATTCGGCCCGACCCTGCAGCCAGCCCACCAGCCGTCCTTCGGCCAGCAGCTGCGCCGTCGTCTGGCAGATGCTGTCCGGCAGATGCCGGACATCCAGAGACCGATGGTGACGCAGCAACCGGTCGATGGCGGCATCGGAAATCGTCGATCCCAGATAAGGGATCAGCAGGCTTCCTTGCGGTATGCCGGCACCGGCCGACAGGTGATCCTGATTCCACGCCAGCCAGGCAGCGCCCAACGCCGTACCGTCATCGGCCGGCGCCGACGGGATGAAAATGCTGTCGAAGCCGGTGCGCCCCCTGATCTGACCGTTGTAGGCCGAATTCAGGGCGCAGCCTCCTCCCAGCGCCAGGTTTCTGCTGCCGGTCGTCTGCTGCAGATGCTGCAGCAGACGGGTCATCAGCTCGGAAAAAAAATACTGTCCGGTGAAGGCCATATCGCCTGCCAGTGCTATGGCATCCCGCTGCCGGCGTTTGCATTTCTCCAGTTTCGCGATGCTGGCAAACAGATTCCTGGAACGATGCCGGCAGGCAAAGCCCTGCACCGAGATCGTTTCCTGAAGCAGATCATACAGTTTCTGATCGAGCTTGCCATAGGGCGCCAGACCCATGACCTTCCACTCCTCGCCCTGCAGCCAGTCGAAACCGCACAGTTCGGTGATCTTCATGTAATAGAAGCCCAGACTGCCCGTTCCGCGGGCCTCGTAAAGACAGTTCAGGCGACCCTCACGGTAATGATAGAAGGCCATCGAGCCACGCTCGCCAAAGGAATCGATGACCGCACAGGCCGCATCGGAAAAGGGACTGGCGTAGCAGGCCGTAGCCGCATGGCTGCGGTGGTGATGAAAGTCGGCAAAGGACAGACTGCAATCGGGATACTGTTCGGCAATGCTGCGCACCAGATTCAATCCGGCACTGGCAATCTGGTTGCGCTGGCAGGCGATCATATGGTGCAGCTGATAATTGCGCAACGGCGAGCGCAGTTTTTTTATCCCGGTGTTCAGCAGCCCTGGCGCGCGCAGCCCGCCCAGGGCAGCGATGACGTTCTCGTAAAGGGGGCGTTTTCTGCGCCAGTTGCTGGCGATGACGATTTCCTCGGGATCGGGACAGTACCGTTCCAGCAGAGCCCTGATCCAGAGCAGAGGATCGGCCGGACAATTCAGGGCGCGCTTGTTCTGCAGATATCGCTCGGTCGCCTCGGCATACAGCACGTTGCCCTGCGCATCGACGATCGCCAGCGCCGGGTCATGATAGGTGATTGAAAGACCGATATAATATTTCATCCCGTGGTTCTGGCAAGGCGGAATTTCAGGATGCGGCAGCGTCGGCAATTTCCTGCTGCCTTTTATACCGTCTTTTCCTGTCCGGCAGAAAGTTTTTTTGCTGGGAAAGGGTTTCCCGAAGATAACGCTCCAGCAGGGTGAAGTCCTCCAGCAATTCAGGAAACTGCCGGTGCACTTGACGATAGGCGCGCACTTCGCTGTCAACGGCCTGTTCCAGCAGCAAGCCGGCCGGCTGTTCCGTATCGGCCGTGCTGGACTTCAGGGCCGGCTCGACGAAATAGCGCAGCACCTGCAGACGGGTGCCCCGCAGGACGTGTCCGACGGAAAGATGCATGGCAATCCTGTCCAGCAGCGGCGATTCCGGACTGCGCTGTAAAATCTCCAGGCGCACGCTCTTCGAAGCCAGCAACTGGCGCCAGGAAAACCGCTGCCAGCTGGCGTATTGCCGTTGCTCGATGTTTTTCCTCTGCACCCTGACCTGATCGGCGAAATGCGTATATTGCCCGCAGAGGGAAAAATATTCAGCGACAAGGGCCCAATAACCGGGGCTGGCAAAGCCCTTGCGGCGTGCCGCCAAAGACAGTGCTGCAGGAAGGTAGCGCCAGAATATCGCCGCATTTTTTCGTGTCAGGATGCGCAGCAGATACTGCACTTTTTCGCTGCCTGCGCGGTAGTCGCTCTGCAATTCCGGATCGATCAGTTCCAGATGGCGCATCACGCGGGTAAAATAGGCACGGGGTCGATAGATCCCCTGCAGTATGCGCAGATAATTCCGTTCCGCCTGCTGCACCGAAAAATTGTAGGGAATGAAATTGATCACGCCATCGGAATTGTTGCCGCTGCTGGGCTGGATAAAGCGCCCTTCCCGCTGCATTCTTGTCATCAGAGCGGTGCAAGGCAACGCATTCAACAGCCCCGCCATGACGATCGGGGCGTGGCTGGCATTAACGAAGTTGATGAACTCCTGCACCGACGCATCCGTGTCATGATCGAAGCCGTAGATCATGCCCATCATCACGCCGGCGCCGGTCTGCTGCGATATGCTGCGCAATTTTCCTGCCAGGCTCTGGCTGCCGCGCAGATTCTGGATCTTGCCGGTCTCCAGCAGTGCTGCACGATTGGGTGTTTCCACCCCGTAGAAGCCATTGATAAAGTTCGTCTTGTGCAGCCATCGGCGCACTTCCGCCATCACCGGAGAATCATCGGCGAGGCGCAGCGTCAATTCCGTGTACTTGGGATGATGGCAGCCAATCTCCTCGCCGATCCTGTACAGATTTTTCAGCACCGCCAAAGCCTTTTTCGGATTGCCGATAAAATTGTCATCGACGACGAATACCGGCCCCGTCCAACCCAACGCTTTCATTTGCCGGAATGATTCGGCGGTCCTGTCCTCGGGGGTGACCCGGTAGGCCTTGCCGAACCGGGAGGGAATGTCGCAGAACTCGCAGTTTTCCGGACAGCCCCTGCTGATCTGAACGGCCATGTGCACATAGTTTTGCAGATTGATCGCCGCATAATCCGGCTGAAAAAATTGTTCCGGCGCATTGCTGCCGCCTTTGTAATATTTTTTTGCCTGTCCTTTTCGCAAATCCTGCAGCAGGACATCGATAACCCCTTCCGCCTCGTTTTCCACCAGATGATCCACCAATTCCAGCAGCGGTGTCTCGGGTGCAATTGCCGTACCGCCGACGATCAGGATCTTGCCCAACCTTTTTATCTCACGGGCAAGCCGGCACAGACTCTGTTCCTGTGCCAGCATGCCTCCCATGTAGACATGCCCGGCATCGCCGATCAGTTCCTGTAAAGGCCTGGGATCGACATTCCTGTCGATCAGCGTCAACTCCTCATAATAGGGCTTCAGATGATTGAACAACCCCATCAGACCCAGCGGCGTGTCGGGTACCATGTGATTATATTCCAAAAAGGAGCTATCCTTTGTTCCGAACCCGCCAGATATTGAACGACTCGCCAACGCGACAGCCATTATTGCCCCGGCCGTCCTGCGTCCGTGCCGCTTCGCCACACCTTCGTAAACTCGGCGCTGGCTACGCAGCACTCCCTCAAATGACTGGACGCGACTTT
>JANEMG010000017.1 GCA_024511045.1 Gammaproteobacteria bacterium
AGCTCGTCATCGGCGATGACCAGTATCTGCTCGTCCAGTTCGACAGTCTGCTCACTGAGCAGGCGCAGCTGTTCTCCCGCTACCGCCATGCGTACAGTGATGGTGCCGGTCAATTTTTCCGCATCGAAGGCATGCAGCGGCTGGCCCATTTCCAGCAGCACGTAATTAGTAACGTCGACCAGGGGACCAAGACTTCTCAAACCCGAACGACGCAGCCTTTCCTGCATCCATACCGGCGTTTCGGCCGTGCTGTCGATGCCTTTCAGCAAACGCCCAAGATAGCGCGGACAGGCCTGCGGCGCGGCGATATGCACCGGCATCGTCTGCTGGTGCGTGATTTCGCAGTCGCTGCTTTCCGGCAGCGCGCAATCGATCCTGTTCAAAACCGCGACTTCACGGGCAACGCCCTCGACGCTCAGGCAATCGGCACGATTGGGGGTCAAATCCAGTTCCAGGATAGCATCGTTCAATGCCAGATAGTCCCGGATATCCCTGCCAACCGGAGCCGTATCCGGCAGTTCCATCAAGCCATCGGCATCGACGGCCAGCCCCAGCTCTTTTTCGGAACAGAGCATGCCCAGGGAGATTTCGCCGCGCAGCCTGGATTTTTTGATCCTGAAATCCCCCGGCAGCAGGGCGCCGACCAGCGCCGTCGGAGCACGCAGACCGACCCTGACGTTGCTGGCGCCGCAGACGATCTGCAGTACTTCACCGCCGCCCACGTCGACCTGACAGACCCGTAATTTATCTGCGTTTGGATGGGGCTGTATGGACAATACCTCGCCCACGACGACACCAGAGAATTCCGCGGCGGCAGGCTCGACCGAGTCCACCTCGAGACCCGCCATGGTCAGCTGGTCGACCAGCTCCTGCGTCGCTACCGGGGGGTTGACCAACTCTCTCAGCCAGGCTTCACTAAAACGCATACTTCAACGATCCTCTAATCAAGGGTGCCACTCGACCGTCCTTTTTTACAACGGCCAGCTTTCAATTGAACTGTTGCAGAAACTTCAGATCATTGTCAAAAAACAATCGCAGGTCATTGATGCCATAGCGCAGCATGGCCAGCCTTTCCACGCCCATACCAAAGGCGTAGCCGCTGAATTGCTCTGCATCGATGGCTACGGAGCGAAAAACCGCAGGATGAATCATGCCGCAGCCCATGACCTCCAGCCAGCCGGTATGACCACAAACCCTGCAGCCTTCACCGTTGCACATCACGCAGGCTATGTCGACCTCCGCCGAGGGTTCGGTAAAGGGGAAATAGGATGGGCGGAACCGGACCTGAATATCCTGTTCAAAAAATTCCCGCAGAAACTGATAGATGATGCCTTTCAGATCGGCGAAACTGACCTCATCATCCACCAGGAAACCCTCCACCTGATGAAACATCGGTGTATGGGTCAAATCGGAATCGCAGCGATACACGCGCCCGGGGGCGATGATCTTGAAGGGCGGCTTTCCGGACTCCATGACCCGGATCTGTACCGGCGAGGTGTGGGTGCGCAGTACCGTGTGCGCATCGAAGTAGAACGTGTCGTGCATCGCCCTGGCCGGATGATGCGAGGGAATGTTCAACGCTTCGAAATTATGGTAGTCGTCTTCGATTTCCGGGCCTTCGACAACGCCAAAACCGACGCCGGCAAAGATTTTCTCGATGCGGCGCAAGGTCAGCGTGACCGAGTGCAGCCCGGCAATCGAGCCGCCTCTGCCAGGCAATGTGACATCGACCTTCTCACTCGCCAGGCGCTGCTCCAGCAGTGCGTCCTGGATAGCGCTCTGGCATTCCGCGAATTTCGCCTGAAACTGTGCTTTCGCCTGATTGATCGCCTGCCCTGCGCTTGGCCGCTGTTCAGGGTCGAGCTTGCCAAGCTCCTTCATTTTCTGTGTGAAAGCACCTTTTTTGCCCAGGTAATTGACCCGGATGCGATCCAGCTGCTGCAGGTCTTTCACTTCGGCAAGCTCCTGCATGGCTTGCGCGAGGATTTGTTCAAGGGTAGCGGTCACTGACCTGCTCTCTATTCGGTTGCAATGGGAACAGTAAAGACAAAACCGGCATTGCCCTTTGATGAGCCTCTCAACGCTGTTCGGCAAATCGAACCGATACGGGAACGTATCGGCATGTTCGATGACATGGCGCCATCGGGCATGATGAAACCAGCAAAATACATTTGCTGGTTTTATGTCATCGATCGCTATGGAAGGAAATTGATGCTGCCGGTCCTGTCCTGCAAAGAAAATAAGAAATAAATCTTATTGATTGGCCTGCGCCAGCTTTGCCAGTTCGGCAAAGGCTTCCTTGTCGTGCACGGCAATATCTGCCAGCACCTTGCGATCGATTTCGACATTGGCCTTGTTCAAACCGTTGATAAAACGGCTGTATGACAGACCGCATTCCCGGGCCGCGGCGTTGATGCGCACGATCCACAGCGAGCGGAACTGGCGCTTGCGCTGCTTTCGGTCCCGATAGGCATATTGCCCGGCCTTGATGACCGCCTGTTTCGCTACGCGATAGACCCGGCTGCGGGCACCGTAATACCCCTTGGCCTGTTTGAGAATCTTTTTATGTCTGGCTCTTGCCGTGACGCCTCTTTTTACTCTTGGCATAATCTTGTCCCATCCAAATCAATTAACTGTAGGGCATCATCCGCGCGGCACTGCGCACATCAGATGCATGAAGAGTTGCGGCTTTGCGCAATTGTCTTTTCCTTTTGGTGCTCTTTTTGGTCAATATGTGACGGCGATGAGACTGATTACACTTGAACCCGCCGGATCCGGTGCGTTTGAACCGTTTGGCGGCACCGCGATTGGTCTTGATTTTTGGCATTTGTTTTCACTCATTAAAATTAATTGCTGAAACTTCCCTGAGATTTCCAGATTCTGCAAGGCAAAATGCTTGGCCCGGCCGAATCGCGCTCACCGGCAACCCGGCGAGTCTGGGCAGCCTGTCCCTGGGCTGCCGTCAAACTTGCTGCAACTTGAAGATACGCTGGATGGCAAGCGAAAACGAAAGCGCGATCACCACCATTACGACAGAGGCTTTGCCGGCAAAAAGACAATGCACATTTTACCGCTGCGCAACCCCCGGAAGAATGCAGATCCTGGCTTGAACGCACCGTGTACAGATCGATGCCGAAGGCCGCGCCTCTCCCTCTATCAAACGGATCGTCCGGGACGATTTATTTTTTCTTTTTCGGCCCCATCACCATGACCATTTGCCGGCCTTCCATCTTGGGGAACTGCTCCACAACGGCCAGTTCTTCCAGGTCCTTCTCGATACGCTTCAGCAGTTCCATGCCGATTTCCCGGTGGGCCATTTCCCTGCCGCGAAACCGGACCGTTATTTTGGTCTTGTTGCCCTCTTCCAGAAAGCGGGTCAGACTGCGCAGTTTGACCTGGTAGTCACCTTCCTCGGTTCCCGGCCTGAACTTGATTTCCTTGACCTGGATCTGTTTCTGCTTCTTCTTTGCGGCCTGCTGCTTTTTATTGCGTTCAAACTGAAATTTGCCGTAATCCATGACCCGGCAAACAGGCGGATCCGCATTGGGTGAAATTTCAACGAGATCCAATTCCGCATTGTAGGCAAGCTGCTTTGCTTCGGACAACGAAACAACCCCCACCTGCTCTCCATCAGCGCCAATGACTCTCACCTTTCTAGCGGTGATTGCATCATTCAGGCGCGTATCATCTTTTTTTGCACTGATACCTTTATCCTCCAGTTATATATTTTTATCACACTCTCCGCATGCGAAGCGTATAGCCGTCGTTCACGAACAACCCCGGCACGGGTGTTCATGGATTAAAATCAGCGTTTGTCTCCCGATGACAGTCACTCGTGCAGCACCAATTCATCCTTTGTACCTTGGGTATACCTGCAACGAATTGCTCTTTAAATACCGTTGCAAAAATACTTAAAACTATTCCAAATTGGTGCTGTACTGGCTTTTTCTGTTTTTTATTTCGTCCTGCAACCGCGCCGCAAACTCAGCGAGCGTCTGACTTCCCAGGTCCAGGCCTTTTTGCGTCCGCACCGCCACTGTCTGCTCAGACACCTCAGTGTCCCCGACAACCAGAAGGTAGGGCACGCGCTGCATGGAATGCTCGCGAATTTTAAAACCTATCTTCTCATTTCTCAAGTCAATTTTTACCCGAATGCCCTGCAGCTCGAGTTCCCGCATGACTTGCCGGGCATATTCACCATGCCGGTCGGCGATGTTCAGCACGATCACCTGAACCGGCGCCAGCCAGAGGGGAAATGTTCCGGCATATTGTTCGATCAGAATACCGATAAAACGCTCCAGCGAACCCAATATCGCCCTGTGCAGCATCACCGGCGTCCGTTTGGAGCCATCCTCGGCAATGTAGGTGGCCGACAACCGGCCCGGCATCGAGAAATCGACCTGAATGGTACCGCATTGCCAGACCCGGCCCAGACAGTCCTTCAACGAGAATTCTATCTTCGGCCCATAGAAGGCCCCTTCTCCAGGCTGCAGCTGCCAGTCCAGTGCCTTGTTGTTCAGGGCCAGCTCCAGCGCCTGTTCCGCCTTGTCCCATACGGCATCGTCACCAACCCGGTTCTCCGGCCGTGTGGACAACTTCACCAGCACCTGATCGAAGCCGAAATCCCGGTACACCTCGAACAGCAGGTCGATAAAATCGGATACCTCGCTCTGAATCTGCTGTTCCGTGCAAAAGATATGGGCATCGTCCTGAACGAAGTTTCTGACCCGCATCAGGCCATGCAGGGTTCCCGATGGTTCATTGCGGTGGCAGGATCCGAATTCCGCCATGCGAATCGGCAGATCGCGATAACTTTTTATGCCCTGATTGTAAATCTGTATATGGCAGGGACAGTTCATCGGCTTGATGGCATAATCCCTGTGTTCGGAGTGCGTGGTGAAGATCATGTCGCCGAACTTGTCCCAATGTCCGGACTTCTCCCACAGCGAGCGATCGACGACCTGCGGTGTCCTGACTTCACCATAGCCGCGACAGCGCAATTTTTCCCGGATGTACTGTTCGACCTGCTGATAGATCGTCCAGCCCTTGTCATGCCAGAACACCATCCCCGGCGCCTCTTCCTGGGTGTGGAACAGGTCCAGCGCCTTGCCCAGCTTGCGGTGGTCGCGTTTTTCCGCCTCCTGGAGCCGATGCAGATAGGCCTTGAGGGCCTTCTTGTCTGCCCAGGCCGTACCATAGATACGCTGCAGCATTTCGTTGCGGGAATCGCCGCGCCAATAGGCACCGGCAATTTTCATCAACTTGAAGGCCTGCAATCTGCCGGTGCTGGGAACATGCGGCCCCCGGCACAAATCGGTGAAATCCCCCTGGGAATAAAGCGACAGCTGTTCATCTTCCGGAATCGCTTCAATCAGTTCCGCCTTGTACTTTTCCTGCTGCTCGCGAAAAAAACGCATCGCCTCGTCCCTGGGCAGCACGCGCCTCTTGATTTCCAGGTTTTCAGTGACCAGCTCCTGCATTTTTTTTTCTATCGCCTGCAAGTCCTCCGGCGTGAAGGGCCGGTCATAGGCAAAATCATAATAAAAGCCGTCCTCGATCACCGGACCAATGGTCACCTGGACGTAGGGAAACAGCTCCTTTACCGCCTGGGCCATGAGATGGGCGGTGGAATGGCGGATCACTTCCAGACCTTCCTCATCCTTGCCGGTGATGATTTGCACCCGGGCATCCTTCTCGATCAGCGTACTGGCATCCACCAGACGGTCATCGACCTTGCCGGCCAGCGTCGCCCTGGCCAGGCCGGCGCCTATGCTGCGCGCGACATCCATGACCGTCACCGGCTGATCGAAGACACGCTGGGAGCCGTCGGGAAGAGTTATTACTGGCATTGCCGCATCGAAATAATTGCTGTCTCTAACAAAAAAAGCACCGCCTGAGCGATGCTTTCGTAATCTGGTAGGCGCGAGTAGATTCGAACTACCGACCCCCACCATGTCAAGGTGGTGCTCTAACCAACTGAGCTACGCGCCTGTAAAAATGTTCAACCGGAAGAATTATAACAATTTAATTATTTTTTGCAAACAGCTCTTCGTCAGGCCCATTAAAATAACCGGCATGTTGACTCTGCTGCAAACAGTTTCGCCTTGCCGCTGCCAGAACCTGTGGAAATTTTCAGATCATAAAAACTCGTTCTGCAGCAGCTTGATTTCATCCCGGATTTTCGCGGCCTGTTCGAATTCCAGGTTTTTTGCATACTGGTACATCTGGTCCTCAAGATGCTTGATTTTCTTGCCGGCCTGTTTCGGGGTCATATGATGATATTCGCGCAGCGGTTCCGCAATGGCCTGCAATTGCCGTTCATCCGCCGCCATGCCGGGAATCGCCACCTCCAGAATATCCTTGACCGATTTATACACCGTCGTCGGCTGAATGCCATGCTCCTGATTGTAGCGCCGCTGCTTTTCCCGACGCCGCTCCGTTTCATCGATTGCCTGGCGCATGGAGCGGGTGATCCTGTCGCCATAGAGTATCGCCTTGCCATGCGCATTCCGTGCGGCGCGGCCGATAGTCTGGATCAATGATACCGCCGAGCGCAGGAAACCCTCCTTGTCGGCATCCAGCACCGCCACCAGCGACACCTCCGGAATGTCCAGCCCTTCGCGCAGCAGATTGATGCCCACCAGCACATCGAAGCGCCCCAGACGCAGATCACGGATGATCTCCACCCGCTCGATGGTTTCCACGTCGGAATGCAGGTACCTGACGCGGATGTCGTGCTCCATCAGATATTCGGTCAGGTCCTCCGACATCCGCTTGGTCAGCGTCGTCACCAGCACTCTTTCCCCAACCCTGGTACGCAGATTGATTTCCGAAAGCAGATCATCGACCTGGGTCACTGCCGGACGCACCTCTATCTCCGGATCGAGAAGACCGGTGGGCCGCACCACCTGCTCGACGAAGACGCTGGAATGCTCCCGTTCATAGGGGCCCGGCGTCGCCGACACATAGATGCGCTGCGGTGAACGCAGCTCGAACTCGGCAAAGGTCAAGGGCCTGTTGTCCAGGGCGGAAGGCAGCCTGAAGCCGTATTCGACCAACGTCTCCTTACGCGACCGGTCGCCTTTATACATGGCGCCGATCTGCGGTATCGTGACATGGCTTTCGTCGATCACCACCAAGGCATTGTCCGGCAGATAATCGAACATGGTCGGCGGCGGCTCGCCCAGCGCGCGGCCCGACAGATACCGGGAATAATTTTCGATTCCGGAGCAGTAGCCCACCTCCAGAATCATTTCCATATCGAACAGGGTGCGCTGCTCCAGACGCTGCGCCTCCACCAGCTTGTTCATGGCGCGCAGCTGCTCCAGCCTGTCCCGCAGTTCGATCTTGATCGCCTCGATGGCGCTCAACAGTTTTTCCCGGGGCGTCACATAATGGTTCTTGGGATACACCGTGTAGCGGGCTATACGCTGCAGAATCTCCCCAGTCAAGGGATCGAACAACGACAGGCGCTCGATCTCGTCATCGAACAATTCGATGCGCAACGCCTCCTGTTCCGATTCCGCCGGAAAAATATCGATGACCTCACCGCGCACCCGGTAGGTTGCCCGGCGCAGCTCCATGTCATTGCGCGTATACTGCATTTCCGCCAGGCGCCGGATGATTTTCCGCTGGCTGATCAAGTCGCCTCTGACCAGGTGCAGCACCATCTCGAAATAGGATTCCGGTTCACCCAGGCCATAGATCGCCGAGACCGTAGCCACGACCACGGTGTCCTTGCGCTCGATCAGCGCCTTGGTGGCCGACAGACGCATCTGCTCGATATGCTCGTTCAGCGAGGCATCCTTTTCGATAAAGGTATCGGAGGCCGGCACATAGGCTTCCGGCTGATAATAATCGTAATAGGAAACGAAATACTCGACGCTGTTCTCCGGAAAAAACTCCTTCATCTCCCCGTAGAGCTGCGCTGCCAGCGTCTTGTTCGGCGCCAGAATCATCGCCGGGCGCTGTACCTGCTCGATGACGTTGGCAATGGTGAAGGTCTTTCCCGAACCGGTCACACCCAGCAGCGTCTGATGCACTTCACCATCGCCCAGGCTTTCCACCAGCGCCTGTATCGCCTGCGGCTGATCACCGGCCGGCTGAAAACGGCTGTGTACATTGAATTTTTTGCTCATGAAGGAAATTTGCCTGTCCTGCAGATAAAAAGTCATTAGATCACTTTTTTCGAAAAAGTTTTATTTGCCTGCTTCGCTTCTGCCAAGTGTTGCAACATGGAGTATAATTCCCAGCATTTGCCGATACTGTATACACCAGCATTTGCCGATACTGTATACAACAGCAACGAGGAAATATGACTATCAAACTATCCGATCGCGTCAATGCCGTGAAACCCTCCCCGACACTTGCCATCACCGCCCGCGCCGCGGAAATGCGCGCAGCCGGCAAGGATATCATTGGCCTGGGAGCAGGTGAACCAGATTTCGACACGCCTGAACACATCAAACAGGCGGCCATCAAGGCACTGGCGGAGGGGTTTACCAAATATACCGCTGTCGACGGCATCGTCAGCCTAAAACAGGCCATCATCGACAAATTCAGGAAGGACAATGGCTTCGATTATCAGTTGAACCAGGTGCTGGTCTCCTGCGGCGGCAAGCAGAGCTTCTACAACCTGGCCCAGGCCTTGATCAATCCCGGTGACGAAGTGCTGATTCCAGCTCCCTACTGGGTGTCCTACCCGGACATGGTGCTGCTGGCCGGCGGCAGGCCGGTGATCATCGCCACCGATCAGGCTCAGCATTTCAAGGTCACGGCCGGTCAGCTGCGCGCGGCAATCACCCCCAGGACCCGACTGCTGGTCATCAACAGCCCGTCCAATCCAACCGGTGTCGCCTACACCGGGGAGGAGCTGCGCGCCCTTGGCGAGATACTGCAGGAACATCCCGACATCATCATCGCCACCGATGACATGTATGAACACATTCTCTGGGAATCCGGCAGCTTCGTGAATATTCTCAATGCCTGCCCCGATCTGTATCCCCGCACCATGGTGCTGAACGGCGTTTCCAAGGCCTATGCCATGACCGGCTGGCGCATCGGCTATGCGGCGGGCCCCGCCGAGATCATCGCAGCGATGCGCAAGATCCAGTCGCAAAGCACTTCCAACCCGACTTCCATCGCCCAGGTGGCCGCGGAAGCGGCCCTGGCCGGTGATCAGAGCTGCATACAGACGATGCTGGTGGAATTCAGGAAACGCCATGACTATGTCGTTGCGGAACTGAACGGGATGCCCGATATCGACTGTCTGGCCACCGACGGCACTTTCTATGTCTTTCCCAATGTCCAGACAGCCATCGACAGGCTGGAGGGCATCAGCGACGATGTCGAATTCGCCGAGTATCTGATCACCGAAGCCGGCGTTGCCATCGTGCCCGGATCGGCATTCGGCTGCCCGGAACATATCAGAATCTCCATCGCCACCAGCATGGAAAACCTGGAGAAATCCATGACCCGCATCAGAGAGGCGATTTCCTGATTAACGCTGTCCGACGGCGCCGGAAACAATCCCGGATTCAGCTGGCCGGGATTGTTTCCGGCGCATCCGGGCCTCCCGTCCCGTTCATGGCAGCAGATTCATAGCTGCAGACTTTTCAGATAGGCGCGGAAATCTTCCTGCAGTTCGTCATGTTTCAGGGCATGTTCGACGGTGGCGATCAAATAGCCCAGCTTGGCGCCGCAATCGTAGCGTCTGCCTTCGAATTCATGGGCCAGCACCCGCTCATCATGCAGCAGCGCGGCGATGGCATCGGTCAACTGGATTTCACCACCAGCCCCCCGGCCGGTCTGGCGGATTTTCTCAAAAATGGCCGGCGTCAGGATATACCGCCCGACGACACCCAGATTCGATGGCGCCTTTTCCGGCTCCGGCTTTTCCACGATCGAAGTCAGCCTGCCGACAGCAGGGGGCATTGCCTCGGTTTCCACGACGCCGTATTTTTGGGTTTCGGCAGGATCGATCCTCTCCACACCCAAAATACTGCACTGTTCCTTTTCAAACAGCGCGGTCATCTGCGCCATGCAGCCCCGGTCACCGTCTTCCACCAGATCATCGGCCAGAATCACCGCGAAGGGCTCGTCGCCGACAACCGGCCTGGCACAATACACCGCATGCCCCAAACCCAGAGCCTCCGCCTGGCGAATGAACACACAGGAAACATGGGCAGGAATGATGCCCTCGAGAATCTTCAGGGTTTCCGTCCTGCCCCGCTGGCGCAGCTCGTTTTCCAGTTCATAGGCCTTGTCGAAATGGTCGGGAATGGCCCGCTTGTTTCTGCCGGTCACGAATACCATGGTTTCGATGCCTGCCGCGACGGCCTCCTCGACTGCGTACTGAATCAATGGCTTGTCCACGATCGGCAGCATTTCTTTCGGGCTGGCCTTGGTCGCCGGCAAGAACCGGGTACCCAGTCCGGCAACGGGAAACACCGCTTTCTTGACTTTCAGTTTCATCAACAAACTACCTCTTGTTTAAATTTTACCTGACCACTCACAAGCTTCAGCCATTTTCCAAAATGGTTACTACTCGGCCCCTATGGGAGAAATCTTGTGCACGCTACAGGAACTCAGGCGCCAAGATCCTTCCTGACGTCGGGATGACAAGAATCAGATGGTTTTCGGTAAATTAAGGGGCATACGTAATCAGGAAATTTTGTATTCACGCTGAAGCTTTCCGATTACTTTTTCTCACATTCCCGGCCGTATTGATCTTCATAGCGAATGATATCGTCCTCGCCCAGGTAGCTGCCCGACTGCACTTCCACCATTTCCAGCGGTATCACGCCGGGATTTTCCAGGCAATGCACGGTCCCCAGTGGAATATAGGTCGATTCATTTTCCGACAGCAGGATTTTCTGATCACCCTTGGTCACCATCGCCGTGCCCTTCACGACGATCCAGTGCTCGGCGCGATGGTGATGCATCTGCAGCGACAATTTCGCGCCCGGGCGTACGACGATCCTCTTCGTCTGATGGCGCTCCCCGACATCGACTGAATTGTAATATCCCCAGGGACGATAGACCTTGTGGTGTGAATAGGCTTCCTTGCGCCCCGCGGCTTTCAGCTGTGCGACGATTTCCTTGACCTCCTGCACACGTTCTTTTGGCGCAATCATCACGGCATCGTCGGTCTCCACCACCACCATACCCCGGATGCCGATCGCCGCAACCAGTTTGCTCTCCGAGTGTATATAGGAATTTTCCGTATCCATTGTCAGCACATCGCCTTTTATGGCATTGCCGGCCTGGTCTTTTTTCGTGACATCCCACAGCGCCGCCCAGGAGCCCACATCGTTCCAGTCTGCATCCAGGGGAATCACGATTGCCCGATCGGTTTTTTCCATCACCGCATAATCGATGGAATCGGCCGGACAGGCCGCAAATGTGTCTTTATCCAGGCATACGAAGTCCATATCGATCTTCGCTGCAGCAAAGGATGCGCGGCAGGCTGCCAGCATCTCGGGATTGAATTTTTCCAGTTCCTGCAAGTAACGCTCTGCCTTGAATGCAAACATGCCGCTGTTCCAGAAATATTCGGCACTGGCAACATAATGCTCGGCAGTCTCAAGATCGGGCTTCTCGACAAACTTCTCCACGGCAAAACTCCCGTTTGCCGCCGCCTTGCCGCGCTTGATATAGCCGTAGCCCGTTTCCGGCCCGGTGGGCACGATGCCAAAAGTCACCAGCATCCCCTGCCCGGCCAGTTCTTCGGCACAGCGCACGGCCTCCTGAAAGACCGCAACCTCGCCAATGACATGATCGGCCGGCAGTATCAGCAGTATATCATCCGGATTCGCCGACAATGCCGCCATCGCCACGGCCGGCGCGGTATTCTTGCCTACCGGCTCCAGGATTATGGCTGACGGTTTGCTGCCGATTTCCCACAGCTGCTCGGCGACCATGAAGCGGTGATCTTCGTTGCAAACGGCGATGGGAGGCTGCAGACCGGCAATACCAGCCAATCGGGTCACCGTCTCCTGAAGCATGGTTTTCTCGGAAACCAGCGGTAGAAACTGTTTCGGGTACTGGCCCCGGGACAGCGGCCAGAGCCGCGTTCCCGAACCACCAGATAAAATTACCGGTATCATCAAGTCAACCTCTTTCTGTCAATCGCATTGCAAAAGTTGTCGGGTTACGCTGCGCTAACCCGACCTACTGCCCATACATAATCACCCCGGATAGCCCTCGGGATTGTTTTTCTGCCAGCGCCAAGTATCCGCAATCATTTCCTCCAGCCCTTTCTCCGCCTTCCAGCCGAGCTCGCTCCGGGCCAGCCGGGGATCGGCATAACAGGCGGCAACATCGCCGGAGCGCCGCCCGACAATTTTGTAGTCGATCCGCCGACCGGTAATGCGCTGAAAAGCCGCTATCATCTGCAGCACACTGTAGCCATGGCCGGTTCCCAGATTATAGGCCTTGCAGCCCCCTTTCGCATACAACTCTGCATCGAGTATCTGCAGCGCCCGCAAATGCCCTTTTGCCAGATCGACGACATGAATGTAATCCCTGACGCCTGTGCCGTCGCAGGTGGGATAGTCATTGCCAAATACCGACAACTGCTGCAGCTTGCCCACCGCCACCTGGGAGATATAAGGCATCAGATTATTGGGAATGCCCCCGGGATCTTCGCCGATCAAGCCGCTGGCATGGGCACCGACCGGATTGAAATAGCGCAACAGGGCGATTCTCCAGGGATTTGCTGTCGATTGACAGGCGTCGGATTCCGAGAGCCCGCGCAAAATATTTTCAATCATCAGCTTGGAATGGCCATAGGGGTTGGTCGCCGACAGCGGGAAATTTTCCGTGATCGGCACCGCATGCGGGTCGCCATAGACGGTCGCCGAGGAACTGAACACCAGTTTTTTTACCTCGAATTCGGCCATCACTTCCAGCAGAACCAGCGTACCGGCAACATTGTTCTGATAATAGCGCAAAGGCTGCCGACAGGACTCCCCAACCGCCTTGAGACCGGCAAAATGGATCACCTTGTCGATGGTATATTGATGGAACACCCCGGTCAACCCGGCCTTGTCGCGAATATCCACCGGAAAAAAATCAACCGTCTTGCCGCTGATTTTCTCGATGCGCAGAATGGCCTCTTTTTTGCTGTTGCTCAGGTTGTCGACGACAACCAGATTGTGACCTGCCTGCAACAACTCCACACAGGTATGACTGCCGATATAGCCGGCGCCTCCTGTTACCATGACTGCCTGCTGCTTACTCATTACGCAATGCCTATTGCTCGTTGCCGATTATCCCTCTTGCCAACAGCAATGCCAACACAAGATCGACACTCTGCTGCAGCGTCTGTTCCTGGGTGTCGACAACCAGTTCCGGGGCATCGGGAATTTCATAGGGCGAGGAGATGCCGGTGAAATGCGGAATCTCGCCGGCCCTGGCGCGCCTGTAAAGCCCCTTGACATCGCGCTGCTCACATTTTTCCAGCGAGCACTGACAGTAGATTTCCAGAAAATCACCATGGGGCACCAGCCTGCGCGCGGCCTTGCGGTCCGCACGAAAGGGGGAAATAAAGGCCGTCAGGGTGATGACGCCGGCCTCTGTCATCAACTTGCCAAGCTCGCCGATGCGACGGATGTTTTCCACCCGGTCCCGATCGCTGAAGCCCAGGTCGGCGCACAGACCATGGCGGACATTGTCGCCATCCAGGACGAATGTCGAGCAGCCCCGCTGATGCAGGCGCTCTTCGACGGCATGGGCCAGCGTGGATTTCCCGGAACCGGACAGGCCGGTAAACCACAAAATAACGCTTTTATGGCCGTGCAGCGCCTCCCGGCGTGCCCGGGTGACCGTCGCATGGTGCCAGACGGTATTGCTGCTTTTGTTCATTTTATTCATGCTGGTTGTTCATTGCTGAAACACGAGAAACCGCACCTCATCAACTGGACACCCGTGCAAATTTCTTTGCAAGAAAAATTGATGGGAGATTCCTGATGACCTGGAACCGTGCGCGTCAATTACTGCCAACCAGCATACCCGTCTCTTGAGCGGGGATGCAAGGCAATGGCCTTTGTGCTATGTGTGGCAGGCATATTACTGGAAGGTCGGCACACAGGCAACCATCAAGCCCCCCATGCTTTGTATACCGTTGGCAAATCATAATTTAGCAAAACAGTAGCGCCAGAAAATGCCGTAAGCATTTGTTAATATGTGACAAGCGTGTCGCTACCTCGTGATAGATTTTGGGACATCCAAGTCTCCAAAATCGACTCGCCAACGCGACAGCCATTATTGCCCCGGCCGTCCTGCGTCCGTGCCGCTTCGCCACACCTT
>JANEMG010000237.1 GCA_024511045.1 Gammaproteobacteria bacterium
CTGACTTCGAAGCGGAACGGGACGAATTCAGGCATTGCGCAGCTCCGACAGCCATTGGCCATTGCGGTTGACGAAGGTCAGCACGATCCTGTCGATGGGATAGGCCGGGGCTATTTCAATATTATAGGCGATAACGGCCTCCTGGACAGCCGCCCGGCGTATTGAGAAGGCATCCTCCGGCAGGCTCCCGCGCAGAGCGCCCTGGCGATACAGACCCATGAAAAATTTTTCCAGAAGCAGGCGCGGCCGCGGGTCATCGAAGCCGATATTGAAAATCAGACTCTCGCCCAGCACCTTCAACTGGCGCACCAGAAATCCGATGAAGCGGACGATTTCACCGGCGCGCAGGTCGTCCAGCCGTTCCCCATAGACACCCGGGCGATAATCGTTGCGCTGCAGTGCCGGCACGGCAAGCCTTTCGTCATCCAGCAGCACCTGCCTGGTACGCCGCTGTACGACGCCGATGCCCGGATTCTCCCGCAGGGCAATGCCCTGGGTCATGGACAAGGGTGGATAGGGCCGGCCGTCGGTCACCAGCGGGATGCCGGCCACCGACCGCCAGATGCCACGGCGGCGCGCGGAACTGGCGATCACCCCGGCTACCGCGCCGACGGTGCTGCGCAGCGCATAGCGGGGACTGCGCAGATAGGGGAACAACAATTGCACCTGGCGCAATAAACTGGCGCTGTTGTGCCGGCGTGCGGTTTCCAGCTGTGCCAGTACCTCCCGGTCGATTGCCGGACTGTCCAGAACCTCGGAATATTCCATCGGCAGGCTGAACAGACATTGCAGATCCGGGCGGTGCCTGTTCAACAGGGTCAGAATTTCCTGCAATACCGTGATGAAAGGGGCCGGTGTACCCGGAGTGATCATTTCTTCACTGTAACTCCGTTCCCGATAGCCATCGTCGAAGGCTTCCGAACAGGGCAGAAACGCCGGCGTGGGATTGGCCAGGCGTTTCCGGGGAATGTCGGGAATCTGCGCGGCGATCATGATTCTTTCCAGGTCCGGCAGCGCAATCAGACCGACATCGTTCAGTACCAGCACCGTGGCCAGGCCGGACAGATTTTCGGTGTCGTACAGCGGCGTCCTGATTTCCGGCAGAAACCCCCGCATGCCTTCTGCCTCCGGCACCCGCACCAGCCATAATTTCTCCCCGCCATTGGCGAAAAAATCCTCCACGGCCTGGGGCAGCCACGCCTGATCGCCTGCCAACCGGCTCCGGTACTGGCTGCCGGAAGTCCGCGCATCGGGAAAGATATCCTCGAATTCGGCCAGCGAGCGCAATGGCCGGGGCAGATGATAGAGGTCAGGGTCCGCCTCATGGCTCAGGGCCTCCACGCGCCTGGCAAAACCCAGCAGACGCATTTCCCGCAGCGCATCGTGCCAGGCCAGCAGCCGCTGCACGCGGACGCGCCCCGGACAGTGGCCCAGCATGGCCACCTCCAGCGCCGGCGCAGCCCTACTGGCCGGCCTGGGATTGAGTTTTATGCGTGCCCCAAGGAATTCCATCGCTTGTCAGCCGGTTACGACTGCACGATGTGTTCCACGGCAAGCACCAGTTCCTCGATCGCGACATCGTTGCCGCCTTTCGCCGTCAGCGTCGGGCCGGTCCATTTGATCGGCATCGCATTGATCAGCTTCCAGGTCACCACCGCCGACTGATTGGTGGGATTCTCATCGGTCAGCTTGATCTCGACATTGCGCTTCGCCTCTACATCACCGCTGCGCACCTGATCCAGCCATTCATAGATATTGTCGGCGCCGATCACGCCACGCTTCAGGGTAACGTCCCCGGCCTTGATGATCGCCGGAATCTTGGTCACGTAATTGGTTTTGGCGTTGCCGTTGCGGTACTCGGCAACGGTGACCTCGGCATTCAACCCGGAGACTTCGGAAAAGCCTCCCTGTACGCTGCCTTCGGTACCATCACCAAGGTTGACCAGATAATTGAAAACGCTATAGGGGGTGTCCCGTGGTTCAGCCATAATCATTCCTCATGAGTCTGTTCAATGTAACATTGGCAAACAGGCATCCCTGCCGTGTCAATAATGCGCAATCGTTCGTCCTTTCCATAAACCCTGCAAGTCATCGCTGCAGCAATTGCCGCCGGCAATGCTCCAGGTTACGCGTCAGCTGTCTTCTGGCCAATGCGGAAGATGACGAACTCCGCCGGCTTCAACGCCGCGACGCCGATTTCACACACCAGCCGGCCGTTGTCCAGGTCGTTCTGGGTCATGGTGCTGCGGTCACAGCGCACGAAATAGGCCACCTTCGGCGACGGCCCCAGCAACCGGCCATTGAACCATTCGCTGTACAGAAAATCCTCCACGGTACTGCGTACATTGGCCCACAAGCGCTCGCCATTGGGTTCGAAAACCACCCACTGGGTGGATTTCTCGATGGAGCGCTCCAGATACAGGAAGTAACGCCGGACATTGACGTATTTCCATTCCGGATCGCTGGACAGGGTACGCCCACCCCAGACCCGGTGTCCCCGGCCGGGGAAGGAGCGCAGGCAATTGATGCCGTCGGGATTCAGCAGTTCCTGCTGGAAGCGGTTGATGTCCTGGGCGAAGCGCAGGGCGCCGATCACCGGTTCGTTGGCGGGCGCCTTGTGCACGCCGCGCTGGATATCGGTGTTGGCGTAGACGCCGGCGATGAAGCCCGCCGGCGGCACGGCGATGGTATCGCGCTGTCCGGTCGGGTCGGCAATCACTACCCAGGGATAGTAGAGCGCCAGCCTGGAGTCGTCGAAATTGGAGCGGAATTCGCGTATTTCCGACAACGCCATGCCTTCACGGGCATCGACGATGCCGACGCGATAACGCATCTTGCGGCAGTACTTCTGCATTTCCGCGACGATGGCCTGATGCGCCGCGGCATCCGCCGCCGCAGCCGGGGCCATGACGATGGTGATGTCCTCGATGTCTTCGAAAGCCGCAAAGCCGGTGTTGCCGTTCACCTCATCCACTTCCCCGCCGTAATCCACGGCCACCGGCGCATCACCGTCATCGCCGCCGGACAGGGTGATCAGATAACGTGGCCCTTCGACACTGCTGGCAGGCGGTGACAATGCAGCCGAATCGAACATGTCGTACAGGGCCGCGATAACGCGTTCTCCGGTAACGCCGGCGGCAAACGCACAGGAAACCGGGCTGGACAGCGCATCGGCGCGCTTTTCCGGCGTCGGCGTCAGGACATTGGCCAGGCTGCGCTCGGCATCGGGAGCGCTGGAGATATTGGCATAGCTGTAGATCACTTCACCATTGGCGCCGCCGCTGAAGACATCGATATCGAAATTGCGCTGCACCATCATGCCCGCCGCGCTGGAGGCTTCCGCGGCCAGCGCCGGCAACGGCAGAACGATATCCGTGGCAACGCCAGCGTTGAGGCCGCCGCCGTCCACGGTGAATTCCGATCCTGCGGCATTCAGCGTGCCGCGCAGGGTGGTCAATGTCCCCCAGTGCGGTCCGCCGGTGAAGGCAGACAGGTCGGTCTCGGCGGTCAGGGTCAGCACTGCCGCGGTGCCATCCTGCAAAGCGCCGCTGGTGGGCGCCTTGGCGTAAACGCGGGTGAACACGACGCTGGTATCGGTGCTGTCGACCAGGCCGGCAGCCATCAATATCCCCTCGGTGCCGTCCGGATCTCCGGAAGGCCGGAAGTCTGTGCCGGTCATGGCAACGCCATCGTCAGCGGTGATTTCGCAGCGGTTGCCGACGATGACGTAATGGTCCCCTTCCAGCCGCACCAGACCGCGAAAATCGAGCGGAAAGCGTGATGCCGGAACCTGCCCTGAAATCCCCGTGGTACGCACCGTCGATGTCAGGCCCGTGGCATCGAGAAACACCACTTCGCCTTCCTCAGGCGCCGATGTGGTCTCCAGCTTGAGCAGGTTTTCACTGTCGCGCCAGTTCAGCTCCAGCGTATAGTTGGAACGCGCCCCGGGGAAGCGGCCGCTGAAGGTCACATCGCCGCCGGCATCCGTCGCCGTGGCAAAACCGGCAGTGCTTCCCGAACCATCCGCCGCGGTACTGTTGACGCCGCCGACCACGCGCGACACGAACAACTGGGTGCCGCCGCCATCGAAAAACGCTTTCGCGGCAATGGCGGTGAAATTCAGGCCGGAACTGCCATCCAGATTGAGATCGTCTGCATCGCCATAGATACGGACGAAGTCGGCAAAACTGGTCAGCAGTTCCGACCGTCCGCGCAAGGGCCCGGTACGGGTCGGCCCAACCAGGCCGGCGACGCTGGTGCCGACGCCCTCGATGGATTTTGCACGAAAACTGACTTCCTCAACGATGACTCCAGGAGCTATACCGTTGGCAAATCATAATTTAGCAAAACAGTAGCACCAGAAAATGCCGTAAGCATTTGTTAATATGTGATATGTTTCTATTAGCC
>JANEMG010000238.1 GCA_024511045.1 Gammaproteobacteria bacterium
GTCAATAGCATAGACTCGGCGTGCTATGATGTCAAGCCTCTACAGACATGAAAAAGCGATTGTAGATCCATCGAGGCAGGCTTGTACTCATCTTAGGGGTGAGTAGTTACGATAGTTTAAAAAATCAGAATTTTTTATACCTGGCCAATAAAAAGAGCTAAAAATTATGCTGCATGATCTGGAATTAGCCGAGCATTATCAGAAATACTTCTATACGGTCAGTGCCAACACGCCTGAACTGAGGAAGATCGCCTACCAATTGCGCTACAAAGTCTATATTGAGGATTGTCATTTTAATATTGATAGTTACGATGCTTCAGAAAAAACCGAGCGGGACGAATTCGATGATTATGCATTGCATGCCCTGCTGTTCCACAAGCCGACGAATCAGGCGATTGGCAATATCCGCTTGATTCCCTATAATTCTGATTGGTTTGATCTGCTGCCTCTGGAAAAGCATGTAAAACTGCATATCAATTCAGACATGGATCGTCGCGATATCTTGAGATCCAGTAACACCGGGGAGATTTCCAGAATGTGCCTGCTCAAGACCTTCAGACAACGGCGTTTCGATCAGATTTTTCTTTCCGGTTCGGCAAATGCTGTAGCGGATAGCGGCTGCGATCGACGTTTTCCAGTCAATTACCTGGCCATGTGTCTTTCCCTGATGAGCATCAATCTGTTGTTTGAAGCGGATCTGAAATATTCAGTTGCGATGATGGAAAACCCCCTCTCTACATTGATCCGGCACTACGGCATTCAATTCCGGCAGGTGGGACCGTTTACAGAATACTGTGGACGCCTGGCTCCTTTCCTCATTTATCCCCAGGCGACCTATGACAATCTGTTGCCCGGGATCAGGAAACTTTACAAAATTATTCGCGCAGAGCTTAACTGTGATGCACCGCTTGAAAACAAGAAGGCAGACAGGGTTGGGTGTTAGATCGTATCTGAATTGACGAAGATGAGTGACAGCGCAGCCAAATTCCATTCCAAATTGCAGCACGACTGACATGCCAGGCCTTTTTCCTGATCGGCCTGGAGTAATGACTGCATCTGTACCGAGCGATAGATGATAGACTATTCGTCTTTGGACCATTCGTCCCACTTGTAATGTCAGGCAACGTCAAAAAGAAAAGAAAATATTTCAGTCTGGTCTGGAAAGCGGTTTTAGCGGTCAGCTTTGCAACGATCGTTGCTTCCAGCAGCGTCTTCGTCCTGGGTAAATTCACCCTGGAGAAAAATTTCGCCAATGAAAGGGCGCGGGTGCGGCGCTTTTATCAACAGGCATTCACCAGCATCCTGGAACGTTCCAAGCTGCACGACGTCAATATCGGCTGGCTGATTCCGGCCCTGTTGGAGCCTCAGGAGACACCGGCTGATGCGCTGGCTCAGATTACCAAGCGTATCGAGGCCAACTGGTTCAAGATCGAGCTGGAATCCGATATCGATTCGGCCTATCTTCTGTCCAGGGAAGGGGAGCTGATCGGCAAGTGGGGGGAGACCCTGCGCAGCATCGATTTTTTCTCTCCGATGTTCAATTTTGTCGTGCAGAATGAGCAGCCCATCGACCAAATCGTCTGCGCCGATGACTGCAAGCATTACTATGTTTCCCCTTTTCTGCACCAGGGCAATTTTATCGGCGTGTTTATCTTCGGCGTGGACCTGGCAGAAACGGTTTTGCAGATGCACGGCATTACCGGTGCCGATATCGGCATTCTGGTCAAGCAGATGGGGACGGCAGAAGAAAAGGGCTTACCGGCTTTTCCCGAATGGTCGGCAAATATCATCGCCTTGACGCAAAACAAAAAAAACCTGCCGCTGCTTTTGCAGTTGATGCGGCAGCATCCGGAGGGGCAGTTTCAGGATGCCGTGCAGCTGGCCTTTCAGGGCAAAACCTATGAAATCTCCACGATACCCTTTGCCGGGCAGCAGAATATCGCGGAATTGATCATCATCGATGATATCAGCAGAGAGCTGGCGCAAACCAAGAAAGCCACGCTGCTTTATGCGGCCAACGGTTTGTTGAGTCTGCTGCTTTCCGCGACGATTATCCTGATTTTGCTGATCAGACCCACCAGGCGACTGAGGATGCTGATCACCTTGCTGCCCCTGATCGCGGAAAAGAAATATTCCGAAGTGATGCGCTATCTGCCGGGGCAAAAGAAGCAGACCTCATTTCGTGATGAAATCAATGTCCTCGATGAAGCGACCCATAATTTGATTGTCACGCTGAAGACTCTGGACGATGAAGTGGAAGCAAGAACCAGGAACCTGTCGGAAAGAACCCAGGAATTGCAGAAAGAAAAGAATTTCGTTTCCAATATCCTGGATGCCGCGCAAGTCATCATCATGACCATCAATGGCAACGGCAAAATATTGACCCTGAACAAATACGGGGAAAATCTCACCGGCATCTACGATCTTCACAAAAACAACAAGCTGTTTACCGATCTGATTTTCGAGGAAGTGGATTTCGAGGCCATCAGCTCGGCCATCGATCAACTCTCGCAGCAGCAGCGCATCACCTTTCGGCATGAATGTCTGATGCGTTCCGTGGACGGCACGGAATTCTATATTTCCTGGTTTTTCACCCTGATTGACAATACCGAGGAAACGCCGGAAATACTGGTTGTCGGCCTGGACCTGACCGGACGCAAGCAGATCGAGAGTCAGTTGTCCTGGCTGGCCGATCATGATCCCTTGACCAATCTGTATAATCGTCGTCGTTTCGAGGAGGAACTGCAAAGAACGCTGGCATTGGCCAGGCGCTACAACCAGTCAGGCGCGCTGATTTTCTTCGATATCGACCAATTCAAGTTCGTCAACGACAGCAGCGGCCATAAAGTCGGCGATGAACTGTTGGTCAAAATTGCCGAGCAATTGGTCGCCGTTACCCGGAAAAGTGATTTTGTCGCCCGCTTCGGCGACGATGAATTTGTCGTGCTGGCGCCGCAGATCTCCCTGCAGCATGCCCAGGAACTGGTGCAGAAAATATGCGATGCAATGGCCAAGGTGGAGATTTCATTGGGGAACAACGTGCGCCGGGTTTCGATCAGCGCCGGGCTGCTGATTTTTCCGGTGGAAGGCTACAGCGAGCAGGATCTGATGGCCAGCGTCGATCTGGCCATGTACAAGGCCAAGGAGAGTGGCCGCGGCGGCTGGTGTCTGGCATCCATCGATGACCTGAATCGTGAAGAGGTGCGCAAAAGGGTCAACTGGAAAGCCAACATCGAGAAGGCCATGCAGGAGAATCGCTTCGTGTTGTATTTTCAGCCGATCATGCGCATTGCTGACAAGAGCATTGGCCACTATGAATGCCTGCTGCGGATGATCGATGATGACGGCAACGTCATAGCCCCGGGGATGTTTATCGGCGTGGCCGAACAGACCGGTCTGATGACGGTCATCGATAAAAGGGTCCTGGAGCTGGCGGCTGAGCATCAGGCCAATTTCATCGCGCATGATCTGGACATCACCTTGTCGGTCAATCTGTCCGGGGAAATGATCTCCAATCCGGATGCCTTCCAGATCGTCAGCGATATTATCAGCAAACGCGGCGTGCCCTTCTCCCGGTTCACCTTTGAAATCACCGAAACCCAGGCCGTGACCAATCTGCAGGCGGCGCAAAAGTTTATCTCCGAAATCTCCCAGGTAGGAGGCAGTTTTGCCCTGGATGACTTCGGCGTCGGCTTTTCCTCGATGAACCACCTGAAGCAGCTGCCGGTGCAGTATCTGAAAATTGACGGGGGACTCGTCAAGAATCTCACGCAGAACCGGGAGGATCGCCTGTTTGTCAATGCCATCAACAGCGTCGGCCAGGGCATGGGCCTGAAAATCATTGCCGAGTTCGTCGAGGACGAGCATATCCTGGAAACGTTGTTTCTGATCGGCGTGGACTATGCCCAGGGCTATGGCATCGGCAGGCCCATGCCCAAGCCGGAATTTCATCTGCTGGATACCGATTGATCCGGAAGGCCGGTCTGCAGGAGCGGCTTCAGCCGCGATTTCCGCCTTCGCCCACAAAAAAATGTGGCAAACCCATCCTGCCAGGAGACCAAGCTCTGCCTTTTTACCCTCCCCCAGCCCTCTCTGGTGGTAGAGAAATCAAGTGTCAGCGCTATTTGTCGGGTTACGCTGCCGCTAACCCGACCTACATGGGCGGCCGGCTTCAGCCGCAATTTCCATCTGTCGGGTTATGGCTGCCGCTCAGCCATACCCTGGCTTCAAGATCCGTACACTAAAGTAAAGAGATCCCGTCTTTGGTTTCTGAATCAGAAATCATAGGAAATCATCATCATGTACAGGTTCCAGTGCTTTTTGGTTTGCGTCGGATCCGGATTTTCCAGGCCGGACAGCCAGCCGGTGCCGTTGACGTTGTGGTATCTGTCTCTT
>JANEMG010000239.1 GCA_024511045.1 Gammaproteobacteria bacterium
CAGGCCAAATTTACCAAGCTTTTCAGATTGAATGGCCATTTCTATACCAATGCCATTAAAGTACAGCCTGATTCCTTCAATATCATTAGCGATGTCGCCGAAAAAAGTTTGCAATCGCATTATCCGGATTATCAAATTGAAGAAATGAAAATAATCAGCAATCCGAATGGAGTTGGTGCTGAATATGAAATCGATATCCAGGATTCTGGAAAGTCCATCATTGTCAACATAACTGACAAGGGTGAAATCACCAGTGAAACAGTAAACCCTGATTGACAAGGCTGTGGCTGACTTTCCAGAAAATTGAAAAGCAGCCCGATCCAACCTGCGATTACGCCTCCACATTCCGAATGGTGACCCGCATCCCGTAGCGCGGTCGCATGGTCGTGCCTGGCATCGGTTCGACGGGATGCCCGGCCTGCAGATCGATGTTGAAGCGCTGTGCGATCTGGGCGACGATCAGCTTGCTCTGCAGCATCGCCTGGGTGCCGCCGATGCAGTTGCGATGTCCGACCGCGAACGGGATATAGGCAAAGGCCGGACGTCTGGCGCTCTGCTCGGCGCTGAACCGCTCCGGCACGAAGGCTTCGGGATTGTCCCAGTATTGCGGCAGGCGGTGGGTGGCATACAATGACACGATGACCGTCGCCCCCCTGGGAATGTGGTATCCGCCGATGCTGTTGTCTTCGATCGCCACGCGCGACAGCGAATGGATAGGCGAATAGATGCGCAGCGATTCCTTGATGACCTGTTCCAGGTAGCCCAGGCTGGCCAGATCTTCCGCAGTCGGCAGGCGTCCCTGCAGCTGGGTCTGTACTTCCTGCCGCACCCGCTCCCGGCTTTCCGGATACATGGAGAGAAAATAATGTGTCCAGCACAGGGAACTGGCGGAAGTTTCGTGGGCGGCGATGAACAGCGTGACCAGCTGGTCGCGCAATTCATCATCGGCCAGTTCGCTGCCGGTCTTCTCCCGATGCCCGTTGACGAGCATGGCGATCAGGCCGTTCTGCCCGCCGGGATTGCCCCGGTACTCGGCGATGATCTCGTAGATGCAGCGGTCGAAGCCGCTGAACGCCTTTCTCAGCGTTAGCATTTTTGCCGGCGACGGTATCCGGTAACCAGCCAGTACGCTGCGCGGCGGTTCCGGCCAGACCTTGGTGGCGGCCTGGAAAAGATCGGCGATGCGATCGGCGCGTTTCCGAAATGGCTCGCCCATGATCCAGGTGCCGGCCAGCAGTTGGGCCAGGCGGGCAAATTCGGGTTCGATATCGAAGGACTCGCCTTCCCTCGCCCGGACATCGAAGCGATTCAGGAAATCTGCAACCAGAGTACTGGTCCTTTCCACCTGCGCCAACAGTTCCTGCTGCCGGAATGCCGGCTGCACGATTTTGCGCTGGCGCTTCCAGGCCTCCCCTTCACTGAGCAGCAGTCCTTCCCCCAATACCCGGCGCAGCATCTTGTAGCGGGTGTTCTTCCGGTATTTGCCGCGGTTGGTGATCAGTAATTCGCGGATCAGTTCCGGATCGGAAACCAGATAGCTGTAATTGTTGCGGCCGAAGCGGATGCGCGCAATGCCTCCGTATTGCATCACCACAGAGGTGAAAAACTGCATGGGGTTCCTGCGCATTTCCCCAAGACAACCAAACCAGGGATGGCCTGCAGGTCCCGGCAGGACGGACTGCTGTTTGCTCATGTTTTGCTCATGTTTTGCTCACGTTGCTGGAGTGTGGATGAATTCCCTGCTGGATCTTTTGCCCAGGCCATCAGTATGCATCGATCGGCGCCCCTGCGTTTTCCATATTCGTAGCCATCAGGTCGGGGGAACCGTCTTCAACATGAAAGCCCGGCTTCCTGCCGTTCATGCAATTGGATGTTGATGATTTTCAGCACCGCCAGGACTGCCGCGAAAACCTGATTGGCGTGTACGCCACGGGTCTTCCGGATATCGGCGCCGCATTCCCAGCTGATCACGCACTCGGTCAGGGCATCGGTATGTCCGCCCTTGGGAATTCTGACTTCATAATTCGCCAGTTTCGGCAGGCGGTAGTCGTATTCCTCCATCACCCGGTTGACGGCATCGATGAAGGCATCGAAGCCGCCATTGCCGAAGCCGGAGGCGACATGCTTTTTGCCCTGCACATCGACCCGGATGCTGACCGTGGACTGCAGGTCCAGGCCGCTGGTGATGGAGCAGTTGAGCAATTTGATGTGTTGATAGCTCTTGCCCTCCAGGACATCGGCGATGATGAACGGCAGATCGTCGACGGTAATGGTCTGCTTGGAATCGCCCAGTTTGACGATCCTAGCCAGTACCTTTTTCTGGTCTTGGTCGGAGAGATTGAGTCCCAGCAGTTCCAGATTCTTGCGCAATGAGGCCTTGCCGCTCATTTTGCCCAACGCATAGCTGCGCGTCCGGGAAAACCGCGCCGGTCCCAGTTTGCTCTCGTAGAGGCCGCCCTTCTGATCGCCGTCGGCATGGATGCCGGCCGTCTGGGTGAAAACGTCGGCACCGATGATCGGCGCATTGGCAGCCACCCATTTGCCGGAAAAATTCTCCACCATGCTGCTGATGCGCACGATATGGCTTTCGTCGATGGACAGATCCATGTGCATTTTGTCACGCAGTACCACCGCCACTTCCGCCAGCGAGGCGTTGCCGGCGCGTTCTCCCAGGCAATTGATGGTGCAGTGTACGGCCGTGGCGCCAGCCCGCACCGCCGCCATGACATTGGCGGTGGCCAGGCCATAGTCGTTGTGTGGATGGAAATCGAACTGCAGCTCGGGATAACGCCTGCACATATCGCCAAAGCTGTCGAAAACCTCCTCCGGCGCCATGACGCCCAGTGTATCGGGCAGCATGAAATGCCGGATGCCGGCATGCCGCAGGCTGTCCATCATTGCATAGACATAATCGCGGCTGTCCTGGTAGCCATTGGACCAGTCTTCCAGGTAGACATTGACCGCCAACCCCTGGTCCAGCGCATATTGGACCGTCTGCAGAATACCCTGTACGTGCTCCTCGAGGGTCTTGCGCAACTGCTCGCGGCAATGCTTTTCGCTGCCCTTGGTGAGCAGATTGATGACCCGGCCGCCGGCATCGACCACCCAGTCCACGCTGCGGGTATGATCGACGAAGCCCAGCACTTCCACGCGGCCATCGAAACCTTCCTGCCGGGCCCAGGCATTGATGCTGGTGACGGCATCCTTCTCCCCCTCGGAAACGCAGGCCGAGGCCACCTCGATGCGGTCCACGCGCAGGGACTGCAGCAGGGCCTTGGCAATGTTTACCTTTTCCGCAGGTGAAAAGGAAACGCCCTGGGTCTGCTCGCCATCGCGAAGGGTGGTATCCATCAGCTGAATATGCCGGGTGCCCGCATTCATGTCTGCAGCTCTCCTCTTGCGCCCGATCTCACAATCCTGCATGCAACAGCGGCATGATGCCGGACAAAGCGCAGCATACACACGGCATCTTCGATCAGCATCTGACTGTCATCAATCTTTTCGTAACGGATATTCTTCATCACACTCAACCGAAATTCATCTTTCCGGCACTCATGCTCAGCAAAGCCCGCTGCATTGCCATGATTACCGGACATTTTCGTGTTTGCAAACTTGCCATTATCGTCGAATTCAGCAGGCAATTGCAATGGAAAAACAAAGTCTTTCGTGATTTGCACGCGATCGTAATACACTGAAAAAAGCTTCCTCACCATCCAGACGCGCAAGGCGAGTAATCCAGCCGGAAAACCAAATTAAGCCGCTATTTTCCTAAAAGATACTGCCGCTTTTTTCTCTGACAAATCCAGCTCTGCCAGCTGATAAGGGGAAATTTGCCATGGATTTCAATAATTCCGACAAACAATCGGCAACGGTTCTATAATTAAGTCGACCCAATCATGATGGCTGTTAGATGACTCCCACCTGACAGCCGTCAATGCTGGATAAGGTCAGGTAGTACCCGTCTATACATGGCGGAAACTGATGCAGCACTTATTTTTGTGATGACACTCAATGTCTTTTTCAGATATTTTTTTAATTCGATAATTTACCAAGCCATTGCTCAGTCATGGAAAACAGGTGCTGCAGCAATCCGGCGCAGGGAAGTGCCGGCATATTCAATGCCCTCAAACCATTGATTATGAAGAAAACAGCCAATCGCATTTGCTGTTTTCTTTTTATAAACATCCCATGGATGGGTGTTTATAGCCTCTAACTAACCAGGTGCAAAGGGATATCGGCATAAACGTCGACCTCGCGTACATACCGACCGAACAGCCTGCGTTCTCCGACACCTGACGGGTAGACACTATGACTCCTGAATCCGTATTTTCAAATGCGGCCTTCAATTTTGCTCGCTCATTCTTACATCTGGTAGCGTTATTTGGCTGGCG
>JANEMG010000482.1 GCA_024511045.1 Gammaproteobacteria bacterium
AACGCTATGATCCTTGCTATGTCAACTATTTTTTGAGATTTTTAGTGGTTTTTCTCCTCTGAAACTCTAAACTCTAGTAAGTATAGACAACGAATAATTTTTTAAAATGCCAGCAACACAACCCGCCACGGAATTGACGATCGCCGACCTGCTCACAGGCGATGTGCATCTGGCATCACCTCCCAATCTATATTTTGAATTATGCAGGGCCGCCGATGATCCGGCAGCAACCAGCGAGAACCTGGCCGGTATTATCGGCAATGACCCCAATCTGTGCGGCAGACTGCTTAAAATCGTCAACAGCGCCTATTTTGGTCTTCCCGGACAGATCAGGACCATCAGCCGGGCCATCACGATCATCGGCATCGACGAGTTACGGACCCTGGTACTGGGCACGCTCATCATCGACAAGTTTTCGGCGCTGCCAGGCGGTTTACCGTCCATGCATGCCTATTGGCGGAATTGCCTGAACTGCGCTCTGCTTGCCCGCTCGATCGGCCGATATCTGCACAATGCGGCAGGAAAAGAGACGTTGTTCGTCTGCGGACTGCTGCATGAAATCGGGCAACTGGTTTTCTATTTGCGCATCCCGGAACTGGCACGGGATGTCGCCTTGCAGGCTGAAGCCGGGAGCATCGATGCAATACAGGCCGAGCAGAAGCTTCTGGGATTCGATCACTATCAGGCCGGCGCAGCACTTGCAAGACTTTGGCGATTGCCGGATATCATTGCCGAGACCATTGCCAGCCACTGCGATCCGCTGATGGCCGACACCTACCCGCAGGAAAGTGCGATCGTCAGCCTGGCCTGGCAACTCAGCATCCGGCAGGATCTGCCGGCATCCTGCCCCCCGACCGGCATTTGCTGAAAATCCCTGGAACGGTACTGGAAGTTATAACACAGCAGGCCCAGGAAGAACTCGACGAAATACTGCAGCTGTTTCATCCTGGTTAGGTTGAGCGGCCGCTCTGGAGTACCTCAGCGGGCTTGCGGCATCTGCAGCACCAGCTTGCCTGCCACATGACCTTCCTCGATACTGTGATGGGCCTGCCGGGCCTCGTCCAGCGGGAATACCCGGGTGACTGCTATTTTCAGCAGACTCTGATCCATCAGCTCTGCACAGTCCTTTAGAATTTCGACATGCCTGTCCCGCGCCGCATCCAGCGAGCGCAGCATGGGCGTCAGCATCAACTCGAATCCGATCTTCAGGTTGCGCATGCGCGCTTCTGCCCAATCGATCTGCCCGGGATCCAGCAGCGTCACCAGGCTGCCGTAGTGCGCGACGGTGGGTATGCTGGCCTGAAAAACCTGCGGCCCCACCGTATCCAGCACCAGATCTGCACCCTGTCCGGCAGTCAGGTCGGCAACTGCCGTCACGACATCCTGCCGGGGATAGAGAATGACGTCATCAGCTCCCAATGCCTTGACAAAATCGGCTTTCTCATCAGTGCTGACCGTGGTGAACACCCGCGCACCGCGTATTTTTGCCAGTTGTATCGCCGCATGTCCGACTCCACCCGCGCCGGCATGGATCAACACGGTCTGTCCCTCCTGCAAACCTCCCCGGTCGAACAGAGCCTCCCAGGCAGTGATCAGCACCAATGGCGCCGCGCCGCTTCGATATAAGAGCAGCTGGCTGGCAGCGCTGCGGCCCAGCGTTCATCGATAACATTAGAGGTAAATGCAAAACTCGAAAAACCAGTGAATTTTTTGGCTAACTGGCGCCAAAACAAGGGGATAAGGAGGGGCGTGTCTGGTGCCTATTTGTTATGATAGGCGCTCCAAAACTCAAT
>JANEMG010000240.1 GCA_024511045.1 Gammaproteobacteria bacterium
ATATCTATGCACTGGCCTGTGTTGCCTATGAACTGCTGGCAGGCGAACACCCTTACCAGAGAATGACGGCCGCCGAGGCCTACCTGAAACATTGCAAGCCAAAGCGCATCAAGCGACTGAACCGGAAACAGTGGAAAGGCCTGCGGAATGGTCTGGCCCTGCTGCGGGAAGTTCGAACGCCGGATATCGAAACATTTCTGGCGGAACTGCAGGGGCGGGGGCAAAAAAACTGGAAATTTCTGCTGACCGCCTTGCTGGCTGCCGCCCTGCTGGTACCTGCCGGTTATTACGGGTATCGCTATTTCAACACCCAGCAACTCGAACAGCGCATCGTGGCCTTGGCAGATCTGCTGCGGCAGGGCGATCTGACCCCCGAACTGGCGGAGCAGGCCGCCGCCCGGCTGCAGGCATTGCTTCTGGAAGCTGGCCGGGATCCGCGCGTCGTGCAGATGGCGGACGATCTGGCAATGCAGTACCTGCAACTGGCCAATAACGCGGTACAGCGGCAGCACTGGCGGCAGGCCCTGAACTATCTGGCCTTGGCGCAGCAGCTGAAACCGGGGCAGAGCATCGTCAAGATACTGGCTGCCAGGCAGAGTGAAATCCTCAGCCGGCAGGCAAAGCAGCAGTCGATAGACGCACTGCAGAACAGTTTTGCTTCCGAATTTGCGCAGATGCAGAGCAATCCCGGGCCTGCCGCCGTGCGTAAGGCATTGGCCATTCTCGATCAGCTGGCAAAAATCGCGCCCGGGCATCCTTTGCCTGCCGAAGGGCGCAGGCGCATTGCCGGCAACCTGGCAGATGAGGTTCGGCGTTATGCCGAGACCCGGCAATGGCAGCAGGGCATGCGGCGTGCCGATGAATATCTGGTGCTGATGCCGGGCAACGAGGAAATAACGCAGGCCCGGAAAGCCCTCGATGACGGCTATCAGGCGCAATTGGCGGAGGAGAAAAAAAAGGCAGCCGAACAGGCGCAACAACGCCGCGCCGAGGAGATAGCAAAAAGCAAGCGCCGCCTGCAGGCATTGCTCGACAATCCCCGCAGCAGCGCAAGCTGGAACAGTTCGGTACGGAAGGAAATAGCACGTCTGCTGCCGAAAAACGATCCCTGGCTGGCAAAGAAGCGCAGGACCTACAAGGCAATAACGGTCAAGCAGCAGGCCTCCAAATGGCAGGGGGCGATCAAGCCGAAGGGGGCGGAAAAAACGGATTGAAGGTGGGCTCGCAGGCAATTCCCGCCGACGCTGAAGAAAACGGCTTTTATGTCGGACATTCCTGGCATGGAGGCTGAAAGGATGCCGGCTACTCAAAGCTGGGAAGTTGGAGTGTGAAAAGATGCTGTCGCATGCCTGCCCGGCGAAACAAGGCGGGTTTTTTATATTGTTGGGGCAGATTCAGCCGCGATTTGCCTGCTCCGGTAAGGCGATACTATGTGATTTCCATGATGGCAAGGGGTATACTCTGTGCATATATTTTTCTCCCATAGGGATGCTGCAAATTCCATGCGTCAGAAATATCACTGAATAACGAAGGATGATAGGGAGGCGTTTGATCAGTGAAGGCTCATTCAGGAATTTTGACGATAGTGCGGTTGCTGCTGGCGGGATGCCTGCTCTATCTGACCGTCCTGCCCGTCGCTCTGCAGCAGCAGGCCGTGATGGCGGTGGCGGTTTTGACGGTGCTTCTGGTCCTGCTGCAATTTCCCAGAGTTGGGGGTTGGCGGGTGTTGTTTCTTGTCTTCAGCACATTTTTGCTGTTGCGTTACCTGTACTGGCGTACCTTTTTCACTCTGGATTTCGATGATCTTCCCAGCTTCATCGCCTCCCTGTTTCTCTATGCTGCAGAGCTGTATGGCATCAGCATGTTTTTGCTCAGCGCCTTCGTCAATGTCAGGCCGATCCGTCACAGGATAGATTCTGCCGGGATCCGGGAATGGCCTGTCGTGGATGTGTATATACCGACTTACGACGAACCCCTGGAGATCGTCAAGACCACGCTCGTGGCGGCGACAAGCCTCGATTACCCTCCCCAGTTGTTGAACGTCTATCTGCTGGATGATGGCGCTACCCGGGAGAAACGCAGTGCAGCGAATCCCCTGGCTGCCCGCTTCGCCCGCCGGCGACACGAAAATATGCGGGCATTGTGTCAGCAGCTGGGGGTGCACTACCTGACCCGGGAGGAAAATTCTCATGCCAAGGCCGGGAATCTCAATGCAGCGCTTCCGAAAACCAGCGGGGAACTGGTTGTCGTGCTGGACTGCGATCACGTGCCGACCATCGATTTTCTCAGGGAAACGGTCCCTCCAATGATGAAGAATCCACGCTTGTTTCTGGTGCAGACGCCGCACTTTTTCATCACCCCCGATCCCTTTGAAAAAAACCTGGGATTGTTCAACCGCATGCCTTCGGAAAACGACATGTTCTATGGCGCCATCCAGGCGGGGCTGGATTTTTGGGGAGGGTCCTTTTTTTGCGGGTCGGCGGCAGTGCTGCGTCGTCAGGCCCTGCTGGATAATGGTGGATTTTCCGGTATGTCCGTGACTGAGGATGCCGAAACCGCACTCAGTCTCCATGCCCAGGGCTGGCAGTCCATCTACATGCTCAAACCATTGATATCCGGCCTGCAGCCGGAAACCTTCAGCAGTTTCATAGGCCAGCGGTCACGCTGGGCGCAGGGGATGGTGCAATTGTTTCTGCGCAAGAATCCCTTGCGCCAGCAGGGACTGGATTGGGGGCAGAAAATGGCTTATCTGAACTGCATGCTGTTCTGGTTCTTTCCCTTTGCCAGGCTGGTATTCCTGCTTGCGCCCATGTGTTTTCTGCTGTTTGGCCTGAAGATCTACGATGCCAGCATTGCAGAGATCGGCGCCTACACGTTGCCCTATCTGGTTGCCCTGGTGCTGACGGCAAGTTATCTGTTTGGCAGGGTGCGCTGGTTCCTGATTTCGGAAATCTATGAAAGCATGCAGTCCTTTTTCTCGCTGAAGGCCGTGATCAGCACTATCCGTTATCCTGACAGGCCGGAGTTTGTCGTCACCCGCAAGGGGGAAAGGCGCGATGCCGATTTCATCTCACCCCTGGTGGCGCCGTTCTATCTGCTTCTGCTGGTGATCGTTTTGGGCTTTGCCGCGACTGTGTGGCGCTGGGGAATGTATCCAGACCAGAGGTCGCTCATCCTGATTACCAGTCTCTGGAACGTGTTCGGTTTTCTGATCGTCATCGCCAGCCTGGGCGCGCTCTACGAACGCCGGCAACGACGCAGCCAGCCGCGGTTGCCCGCGGACGATCTGCTTGCAGAACTGATTGTCGACGGCAAGGCGGCTGCCGTCTGCTTTGAGGATATCTCTACAGGCGGTGCGGCAATCAGATGCAGTGAAATTGTGGCCGTCAGGAATGGCAAGGCGATACTCGAGCTGCAACACCCCCTGCTGGACAAAACCTGTCGATTCGATGTCGATATAGTCGGCGAATACACGACAGTCAAAGGGGTTTTTCTGGGCATTCGTTTTCTTCCCGATTCTCTGGATACGTACCGCGAGATAACCTTGCTGGTGCATGGCGACAGTGCACGCTGGCAAAGGATGCTGGATCGTCGGGAAACGGATATCGGTATTTTACCCGCTGCGGGATTGCTTCTCGCTTGCGGTTTCCGGCAGGCATGGAGCCATGTTCTCGCGGTTCTGGATTTTATAACAATACAAATAAAAAGTGATAAACATGGAGTCGAAAGTACTTTTGTCCTTGCTGATGGTGATCTCGATCCTGTTCCCTTGCCAGCGCAGCCTGGCGGAGGAAAGCAGGATTATCCCACTGAGTAAACTGATGATCCGGCCGGAAGCGATCCGGCTGGAAAACATGGCGGGTGAGTTTGCCCTTTCCTTTCCTGTGCCGGAACGTCATCGAGTCAGGAGCGCAAATCTCGTTCTGGATTTCGTGTATTCCGATGCACTGATTGCGACACGCTCACAACTGCGTATCCAAGTCAATGGCGTCACGGTTGCGCAATGGCGGCTCAGGCCAGGTGCAACCCATCGCCAGGAAAGCGTGGACATTCCCCCCGAACTGCTGCTGAGCGGCTACAATGAACTGCGCTTTTTCACTGCGCAGCACTACACGGACAAGCAATGCGAAGCCCCGGCAAGTCCGGAGCTGTGGACGGAAATCAATGCCTTGCAATCGCGTCTGGAATTTCAGTATGATCTTGAACCCGCAGCACTGAGCCTGGCCAAATTGAAGTGGCTACACTAAACCGGACACACAAACTGAAGTAAAATGAACAGAAAAAAGGGTGTCCAAAATGAGTAAAGAAAAACCAAAAATCTATCCACCGGAATTCAGGGAATCCTCCGTC
>JANEMG010000483.1 GCA_024511045.1 Gammaproteobacteria bacterium
AAACAGTAGCACCAGAAAATGCCGTAAGCATTTGTTAATATGTGATATGTTTCTATTAGCCGGCTGTTTCTGGCTGCTAAATTTTCAAGTGCGGAAAGTATAAGTTCCGCCGATGAAGTCGAAGACGAAAGCATCGCGGCGGATGCGGTGCTGAGAAAAATGCAGTCGGCCGGCAACAGGCTCAACATTGTCATCCTGGATGCCTGCCGCAACAATCCCTTCGCCAGAAGTTTTCGCGGTGTCGAGCTGGGACTGGCGAGAATGGAAGGCCCCGTCGGCACATTAATTGCCTATGCGACTGCGCCGGGTTCCGTGGCAGCCGATGTCGAGGGAAGAAACGGTCTGTATATGCAATATCTGCTGCAGGCCCTGCGTCAGCCGGGGTTGACCATCGAACAGGTGTTCAAGAAAGTTCGCAACGGCGTGCGCAGCACCACCGATGGCAGGCAGATTCCCTGGAAGTCGTCTTCACTGACCGGGGAATTCTTTTTTCAACCGTCTCGCCGGCCCCAGGCAGCACCGCAGCCGCCGCCAGTGGCGACAGGCTACCTGCAAATCATTACCATTGTCCCCCATGCCAGCGTGGTCATCAACGATGTCGACAAGGGGCAGACCGATGACCAGGGAGTGTTAAATGCCGGCAACATTACCGGTACTGAGGCGGAGGTCAGGGTGCAGGCGGAGGGCTATGCGGCAACCCGGCAGAAAGTCCGGCTGGCGGCCGGGCAGTGGAGGCGGCTGGAAGTGAACCTGCAGCCTGCAGGCGAGGCGCAGGTGGTGCTGCAAAAACAGGGCGGCAACCGCCAGGCGCCAGTGCTGCGTTCCTGCCTGGAAAGCAGGCGGGCGTTGATGACGATCCAGGGGGAAGGGGGTGTCAATGAGTCGGTATTGAGCGCGCTGGTCTTTGCCGCCGCGAAAAAAGTCGGACTGAAATTTGTCACGCTGAGTGCGGCCGAGCAACAGCTGCTGCAGAACAATTCGCTTTCCGCCGGAAATCCCGATTACAGCGATCTGTTGAATCACTACACGGTCGATTATTCACTGAAGATTTCTGCAATCGTCAGGAATGCGCCGATTCACGCATTGAAAACCAACATGAAAACCATTTATGGGGATGTCACTCTGGAACTTCTGGAGCCGCGCAGCGCAATACTTCTCGCCAGCAGCAACTGGTCGTTCAGGGAAGCGGGCATGGACCGGCAATACGTGCTGCAGAAGCATTTCCGCCGGCATATCGATGCGGCGCTGGAGGAAATCACCGCCCAGGCCTGTTCCATGCAATAACGTTTTGCCGGATGCTTTGCATACTGCGGTGGTGTGGAAACGGGCGTAGGCCGGATAAGCGCGAGCGCATCCGGCAGGTGTCAGCAAAATGTAAATTCTATGAGTGATAACCCATGAGCGACTACCGCCGAGTCCGCATCCCTGGAGGAAGTTATTTTTTCACCGTGGTGTGCTGGCAACGCAAAGCGGTGTTCACACATCCTGACAGACTCGACATACTCAGGAACGCCTTCCGCAAGGTGATCAAGGAACGTCCCTTTGTCATGGATGCGATCGTCGTGTTGCCGGACCATCTGCATTGCATCTGGAAATTGCCGGAAGGAGACGACGATTATTCCGGGCGATGGCGCGAAATCAAGAAATATGTCACAGGACGGATCAGGAGCGATGCAAGGGAAAAAATCTGGCAACCGCGTTTCTGGGAGCATTACCTTCGTGACGTGGACGATTGGCGGCGTCACATGGATTATATCCATTACAACCCGGTGAAACATGGCCTGGTGAAT
>JANEMG010000241.1 GCA_024511045.1 Gammaproteobacteria bacterium
GCATAAGCGTTCTATTGAGGGGTGATTTGGATTTCAAGTTCCCAATATTATACCTCTTTAGAGCGCACTATTCATTTACAATCAACAAGTTATTCTGTCTTTCTGAACTCCGAAACTTTAGTTTTAAGAATTCAAAATAGCCGGGTACGCCGCCCACATCTTCAGGCGGGCAGGCTCGCCCGCCTTCAAGACAGACCAGTTCCCTTCTTGACTCAGGCTCGAAATAGCGACTGTCTTCAAGAACGACTTCATGCTCCCAGTAGTCGCCGAAGTCATACAGATAGCCGAATTTGCGGCCCTGCTGTTTGATCAGATCCCCGAGCCGGTATTCGCCGCAGGGAAGCCCGTCTTCCCTGGATTCTGGATATTCGGTATAGCGTTTTTTCCCAATCGTAAACGCATGAAGATGGCTGTCGCTCCAGCCCATGACGATCTGGATGACGTCGTGGAGCCGGTCCAGTGTGATGCTGGCCGGCACCACAAAACGCCGCCAGATTTCAGGTTCTATACCAAGAAGTCGTATTTTCAGCAGATAATATCGTTTGCTCATTTTTCACCCTTGTATTTTGACCAGAAACTTCGTTTGCGGCCATGCGCCTGGATGATCTGCTTCTTGAATGCTTCGTGATCATCGAAATTTCTCCAATCGGCTATGTTGACGGACAGTTTGTCCAGCTTCTTCAGATACCGGATACCATGGGGATACGCTTTGGTGTAACCGCGCTCCAGAATGGATATCAATAAGCTGCGGAAGATCAGGCTGGCAGCAAGATGTCGGCTTTCTGCTTCCATCGTTTCGGCAAGTGTGAGCAGACTTCCATATAGATTACCATCCAGCTGGCCAGCACGTTTGAGAAGGTATTCTTCCGCTGCATCGATCTTTCCGATTGCAATCAGAAATTCGGCATCCGACACCCACAATGCGTTGCCTTCAAGAATCAGCGCAACTTCATCCCGAATGACCTCCTCCCGCCTGTCATTTCCGATGACATCCAGCAGCGCCTGAAGTGCGTCGGAAGAATGATGGGATCTGAAATTCTGATAGAGAAGTTCGGTCAGTTTTTCATGATTGCCCTGCTTCTGGTAGATTTCCTCCAGCAGTTTATCCCGTTCGTATGCCTGAAAGGTTCCATCTTCCGGAATTTTCTTCAGCCATGAATGAGCCGTTTCAACATCTCCGCTTTCCAGATAGACACGGGCAATGTCGATGAACGCCGCCGTCGACAGCTCGCCCCATGAAGCAATGCGTGTTTCCTCGAAAAGTTTCGCATCCCTGATTTGCCGGGCAAGCGATTCGATCAGCAGCAGATGATGGCGTTTCCTGTATTCATCTTTTTCATCATCAGCCCGTTTCTGTAACTCGGCTATCATCGAGCGGATCACCGGTTGGGGCAGATATTCTCCGGCACAGTCAATCAACGTATCCCGGATGCCATAATCATCCCTGCGGTTCAGCGTCAGTACAACATCCGCAATTTTTTCTTTATCGAGGCAACGCAATGCATAATCCACGAACAGCTCTTTGGCGTCATAGCGGAACACATCGCCAATATTACCGCTGGAGTCATCGCACATTTCAAAGATGGTACTATCAGCCTCGTAAAACGCGGCAACAAGCTCAATACCGGTAAGCGGATCATCCACACCCGCCTTCAAATCCTGCAGCAGCATTTCAAGTTCGCGGGCAAACCCGGCAGCTTCTCTCCAGTCGATAAAGCGTCCTGACTGCTTAAGGCCGGATAACTTCTTTTTCAATCGCTGCACGTTCTCCTGCGGCGTGGCAATCAACCTTTCAACCAGATCGCCGGCTGCGTCACAATGCACGGCAAGCTCCAGCAGGGCATCGGCAAGTGTTTCCGCTCCCAGATCCAGCAATATTTGTTTGCGGTTATTGTCCATGTGGTTGTTCCCAGGACGGTTGAATGACCGATAGCAGCCATGAATCATGCCTCCAGCGCTTTATAACCAGGGGCTTCGATTCGAGCGCTTTCATGTCGGTTCTCCCCCTTTACATAACGCCAAGAATCCAGCCTTCGACCCGGGCCACGTGATATTCCTCAGCCAACAACGCGGGCTCGAGAAATCGACCGAGACTGCCGTCCAGGTCCGCCTGCCGCAGCCAGGCGGCGGCGACATAGGCGTCATGCTGGTCGGGCGTGCGTCCCTCCCGTGGGTAGCTTTTTTTCCACAACGAGGGATAGATTTCAGCCAGCACGGACTTGCCGACAGGCAGCTCCCAACCATCGAAGGGCCAAAAATGCACCCGATCCGCCAGCCGCCGCCGCAGATAGAGCAGCCAGGGCAATCCTGCGTGGGTGGACTTGGCCACCGAGCCGGGCACGTCGAAATGAAACACCGATTTGGCCCCGGCCCGCTGCTCGGCGATACGCCGCCAGCGGGCGCTGCCGGAACGGGCCTCGCCATCGCCCCGCGAACCGTCGCGGATGAAATCCACATAGGTGTACTTGGCATCCGTCGGCCAGTGCTTCTGAAAATCGACGAGAAATGCCGGCCAATCCGGTTCCAGGTGATGGACCTCGAAATAGCGCAGCGGAAAGGAAAAGCTGTGGTCTATCCCGACCAGGGTCGGCATGTCTTCAGACAAGCGCTGCAGCAGCCATTCGGCCAGGCCGCGCCGGGTCCAGTACTTGCGCGGGCTCGGCGGCGGCTCGATCTCCACGGGCAAAGCTTCTCGGCTGGCCTGGTACACGCGGAGCCCCTTCAGGCTGTCATCCGGTGTCATTGCCCCGGAATAGTCGATGCCGATGTAACGCTGAAAAAGGAACTTTGTCATTGTCAATCCGAAACTAATTAGCATCTATAAACACCCATCCATGGGGTGTTTATAGAAACAAAACAGCAAATGCGATTTGCTGTTTTCTTCATAATCAATGACTTGCTGTCATTGATTATGCCGGTACTTCCCTGTGCCAGATTAGTTCCCGTCATTTATAGACGGGAACTAACTACTCGGGCCTCTATGGGTAGTTACGTCAATCCTTCGGAAGTCAGCCTGATTCGTCACTCGGCCGCTCCTTGTGGAGAATAAGGGTGGAAAGCAATAGGATCCGCCAAGGTTGTCTTGCAGAATATCTCAATGACTTGATTACAGGCATAAAAAAGCCGTCACAAGACGGCTTTGGATTTTGAATTGGTGGAGGCGGGGGGAATTGAACCCCCGTCCGCAAGCACTCCGCCTAAAGGTCTACATGCTTATCCCGCGCTTTTGTTTAACTGACAGTTACCCGTCGGGCCAGGAAAACCGTCAGCGATTTCGATTGGATTTAACGCTTCGGACTCCGAACAAAGTCCTGGCGCGATCTTATGTAGGATGACCTCCGAATGTCCCGAAGGACTCTGCACGCATAAGCACATACAGTCGGAGGAATGGTGCTGTTTTTAAGCAGCTAAAGCCATTGAGTAGTTTTCGTCGTTTGCGAATACTTTAATGTCAGTAGGTTTTACGAGGTGTACTGTCCTCGGCATGCACTCCAGGTTTCGCTACCCACGTCGAAGCCAGGTCGCCCCCTTGAGAGTGAATCAATTGTACAATGATAGACAGGGGCCTGCCATAAAAATTCAAAATTTTTCTGATTACCCACAAACCTCAGCCATTTTCAAAATGATAATTGCGTTCAATCAAGCGCCAAGATCCCTTCTTGCGTCGGGATAACATGCAGTATTGTTGTTTTCGGCAAAGCTGAAGGTCATACGTAATCGGGAAATTTTTCACCCTGCCTCATCACCCTTTCAGCCTCCGTGAAAAATGGCCGGCTTGCCGACATCCACGCTTCGTTCCCATGCGGGACGTGGGAATGCAACCCTTGACGCGCTGCGTCACAAAAAGCAGGGACGGCCCTGGACAGCAATTCAGGAATCGTCTGACAACGGCGCGAAAATTCCACCTGATCATGTACTATCCCCAGCCATCCTGAAACCGCAAAATATTCTTGTCATCGAGACGCAAGGAGGGATCTTGAAGGTAATGCCCGTGCAGAAACGTCAATGATTTCTCCCGTTGGTGCGGCACCTGTTTTTTCAAAGTACGATCATTGCCAATGCCCGGGCAACTGCGCTAACATCTACCGCTGAAGCAATGCCGTACAAATAACAGCAATCACATGAGCCATATGCAAAACTAAAAATTGATTTTGGCTGGTTGAATGCTGCGCACCCTGTGGATGCGAATGATTCTCAATAATTACGTATTTCTTACGTCTAAAGTTTCGGAGTTCATTTTACCCACTATTTTCTGCTGCATCCGTTGCCCTACAAAGCCTCAAGACGCAGCGTTTTAGGATCAAGTTGAAGGACTTGCACAAACA
>JANEMG010000242.1 GCA_024511045.1 Gammaproteobacteria bacterium
CGCACTTGAAAATTTAGCAGCCAGAAACAGCCGGCTAATAGAAAGATATCACATATTAACAAATGCTTACGGCATTTTCTGGTGCTACTGTTTTGCTAAATTATGATTTGCCAACGGTATATCTCGCGGACACGGTGAAATAAGGCATGCCGGGTTGCTGAAAACTGTCGAATGCAGAGTTCAGGTTGGCTTGACCCGGTATTTTCCTTAGAATATAAGGTTATGCGCAAACAAAACTCCGGCAATTGAACCTGGCCATGACCCTGCTCGCTCTAGGCATCAACTACAATGACGCGCCGCTGTCGATACGCGAACGCCTGGCTTTTCCCGCCGAAATATTGAATGCCTCCCTGCAGGAATTGTGGCACATCAGGGAAATCACCGAAGCCGCCATTCTCTCCACCTGCAACCGGACGGAATTCTATTGCGAGCTGGAAAACAACGACCAGCAGGTCATCATCGACTGGATTGCCGACAATCGCCGGATCAACCCGAGGGAATTCACGCCCTATCTCTACAGCCATCGGGACGACCAGCTGATCCGCCACATGTTCCGCGTCGCCAGCGGCCTGGACTCCATGATTCTCGGGGAACCGCAGATTCTCGGCCAGATGAAGACCGCCTACCAGCAGGCCTGCGCCGCAGGCACGCTGGGCAAGTATCTCTGCAAGCTGTTTCAACACACCTTCAGCGCCGCCAAGAAAGTGCGCACCGACACCGCCATCGGCTCCAGCCCGGTTTCCGTCGCCTTTGCCGCGGTACGGCTGGCCCAGCAGATTTTCGACAGCCTCAGCGAACAGACCGTCATCCTGATCGGCGCCGGCGAGACCATCGAACTGACCGCCCGACATCTCTACCAGCAGGGCATCCAGCGCATCGTCATCGCCAACCGCACTTTCGACAAGGCCCATGCGCTGGCGGCGCAATTCAACGGCTACGCCATCACCCTGTCGGAACTGCCCAATCATCTGGCGGAAGCGGATATCGTCGTCTCCTCCACGGCCAGCCAGCTGCCGATCCTCGGCAAGGGCCTGGTGGAAAGCGCGATAAAAAAACGCCGCCACAAACCGATGTTCATGGTCGATCTGGCGGTACCGCGCGATATCGAGGCGGAAGTGGAACAACTGGACGACATATACCTCTATACGATCGACGATTTGCGCAACACCGTCAATGAAGGCCTCAATTCGCGCCGCGAGGCGGCCGAACAGGCGGAAGAGATCATCGCCACCGAAGCGGAGCATTTTCTTGCCTGGCTGCGCTCCCAGGATGCCCAGTCGACCATCGTCGACATGCGCCAGCAGGCCCGGCACTCACGGGACGAAGCGTTGACCAGGGCGATGGCCATGCTCAACAGGGGGGTGCCCGCCGAAGAGGTTCTCAGCCGCCTGGCCGACAACCTGACCAACAAGCTGCTGCATATCCCCAGCACCCAGATCCGGCAGGCCGGCGCCAGTGAAAGACACGACCTGGTTGCTGCAGCAAGAGAAATTTTCAAATTGCAAGACCCTCAATGAAGACATCGATTAAACAAAAATTGAACAATCTGGCAGAACGCTATGACGAAATTTCTGCATTGCTCGCCGAACCGGAAATCCAGAACGACCAGAACCGGTACCGCACCCTGAGCCAGGAATATGCCCAGATCGACCCCATCGTCGACTGCTATAAAAATTATCAACACATTCAGGCGGAACTTGATGCCGCCAGGGAAATGACCAGCGACGAAGACCCGGAACTCAGGGAGATGGCCCGGGAAGAGGTCTCAAAGGCGGAACAGCAGCTGCAGAAAATGCAGCAGCAGCTGCAAATCCTGCTGCTGCCCAAAGATCCCAATGACAATCGCAATATCTTCCTGGAAATACGCGCCGGCACCGGCGGCGCGGAAGCCGCCATCTTTGCCGGCGATCTGGCGCGCATGTATCACCGCTATGCGGAAAACAAGGGCTGGAAAATCGAAACCATCAGCGAAAACCGCGGGGAGCACGGCGGCTACAAGGAGATCATCCTGCGCGTTTCCGGGCAGGACGTCTATTCCCGCCTGAAGTTCGAAGCCGGAACGCATCGCGTGCAGCGGGTCCCGGAAACCGAATCCCAGGGCCGGATCCATACCTCCGCCTGTACCGTGGCGATCATGCCGGAAGCGGATGAAGTGGATGAAATCGACATCAATCCGGCCGAGCTGCGCATCGACACCTTCCGCGCCTCCGGCGCCGGCGGCCAGCATGTCAACAAGACCGATTCCGCGATCCGCATTACCCACCTGCCCAGCGGCATCGTCGTGGAGTGCCAGGATGAACGCTCGCAGCACAAAAACCGCGCCCGCGCCATGTCGCTGCTGAAAGCCAGACTGCTGTCGGCAGAACAGGAAAAACTGGATTCCGAACAGGCGGCATCGCGCAAACTGCAGGTGGGCAGCGGGGATCGCTCGGAACGCATCCGCACCTATAATTTTCCACAGGGGAGGATCACCGATCACCGCATCAATCTGACCCTGTACAAACTGGACGAAATCATGCAGGGCGGGCTCGATCATATCATCGAGCCCCTGATCAACGAGCATCAGGCCGAACTGCTGATGCAGTTGTCATCGCAGTAGTCGAAAAGAAAATGACCGGCAACGCTACACTGCCCAAGCTGACCCTAGGAAAAATCCAGGCTGAAGCCCCGGCAGAAAATCCACAGACTCCTGCCGATTCCTGCAATCCTTCCGCAACGACCAGCATCGCCAAGGCATTGCGCCGCGGCAGAACATTGCTGGATGGCAGCTCGGATTCCGCGGCACTGGATGCCGAAGTACTGCTGTGCTTCGTTCTGGACAAACAGCGCGCCTATCTGCGCACCTGGCCGGAGCGCCTGTTGCAGCCCGAACAGCAACGCCGCTACCAGAAACTGCTGCAGCAACGCCGCGCCGGCCACCCTGTCGCCTATCTGACCGGCAGCCGGGAGTTCTGGTCCCGGGAATTCATCGTCACCCCGGACGTGCTGATCCCGAGGCCGGAAACCGAACTGTTGATCGAACGCGCCCTGGGGCTGCTCCCCCAGGGACAGAAACTGCAGGTACTGGATCTCGGTACCGGCAGCGGCGCGATCGCCGTGACGCTGGCCGCCGAGCGCCCGCAATGGCGCGTCACCGCCACCGATATCAGCGCGGCGGCACTGTCTATCGCCAGAAGCAACGCCCGGCACCATGCGGCGGCCAATATCCGCTTCCACCGGAGCCGCTGGTTCGACGATCTGCCCGATGCCCGCTACGACCTGATCGTCAGCAATCCACCCTACATCGCCCCGGACGATGAGCATCTGCAGCAGGGCGATCTGCGTTTCGAACCACAAACGGCGCTGGCCGCAGACCGGAACGGCATTGCCGATATCGAGGAAATCATCAACAAGGCGCGCCGGCAACTGCACCCCGGCGGACGCCTGCTGCTCGAACATGGCTGTGACCAGCAGCGAGCCGTACAGACCCTCCTGCAGCGCTGCCGCTACAGTGAAATCCATACCCACACCGATCTGGCCGGGCTGCCGCGCGTCTCTTTAGCCAGATGGCCCGGTATCTCCTGCTGATGCGTTACCGTCAGCAGCCCAGAATCGGCTATTATTCAAGAAACCATACATCGAAGACATTACCCGCTCATGCAAGCAGAAGAAATCCGGATCCCGCGTAAAATCATCAACCAGCTGCTGCACCATGCCCAGCAATTTCCCGACAGCGAGGTTTGCGGCCTGATCGGCGCCCGGCAGGGCGTCCCTGTCAGCTGCTACCCGGTAAAAAATGCCGCCGAACGGCCTGCGCGGCGTTTCCTGCTGGACGGCAGGCAACAGATCGATGCCATGAAAAAAATGCGTGACCGCGGTGAACAGCTGTACGCCATATACCATTCCCACCCGACGACGGCTGCAATGCCGTCGCGGACCGACCTGGAAATGGCCGCCTATCCGGAAGTCCTGTATCTGATCATCTCGTTGAATACCAAGGGCGTTCTGGAAATGCGCGGTTTCAGCCTGAGCGACAATGCTGCCCGGGAAATTCCGCTCTGCCTGGCCGAGGAAGACCACTAGTCGATGCCGCCGTTCCGGGTCATCCGCATCGTCCTGCTGCTGGGCCTGCTGCTGTTCGCGGCTTTTTACACAAAACAACAGCAGCTGAATTCCCGGTCCTGGTCCAAACCCGTCGCTGTGGTCATCTATCCCATCAATCATGACCGCAGCGCCAGTATCGATACTTACATCAGCACCCTTTATCGATACTTACATCAGCACCCTTAACGTTAGGGTCTTTTCCGACATCGGTCACTTCCTGCGCCGGGAAAGTCAAAAAT
>JANEMG010000243.1 GCA_024511045.1 Gammaproteobacteria bacterium
GCGGTCTGTTGGGGGTGACGACGCAGGACCTGACCCCGGAACTGATGCGGGCTTTCGATCTGAAAAGCCGTCATGGCGCCGTGATCAGCCGGGTCCAGGCGAATTCGCCGGCAGCCAGGGCCGGTCTGGAACCGGGTGATATCATCCTGAAGGTCAATGGCCGGAAGGTGAAAAACAGCTATGCCATTCGCAATATCGTCGGTCTGCTGCGCATCGGCGACGAAATCACGCTGGAGGTGCTGCGCGGCGGAGAAAGAAAAACCATCACCGCGGTGCTCGGCAAGCCGCAGCGGGACACCATTGACGGCGGCAAGGTGCATCCGCGTCTGAAGGGTACCATACTGAGCACCACCCAGCGCGACCAGGTCCGGGGTATATTGCTGGAAAAGATTTCCACGGCATCCTATGCCTGGCGTGTCGGTCTGCGCCCGGGGGATATCATCGTCTCGGCAAACCGCTACCGTACCGAGGACCTCAACCAGCTCCGGCAGGTGGCCGATCCGCGCAGGCCGCTGCTGATCACTATTCAGCGCGGCGACGAGGCTTTTTTTCTGGTCATGAAATAACTGCCTGGAGTCGATCGATGAATGCCAAACGAGAATTTATTCCCCTGAACATTGCCGTGCTGGTGGTTTCCGACAGCCGTACCGAGGCCGACGATGTCTCCGGCAAGACGCTGGTGGCAGGTTTGCAGGGGGCGGGGCACCAACTGGCGGAAAAGAAAATTGTTCCCGACGATGTCTATCAGGTCAGGGCGGTGGTTTCCCGCTGGATTGCCGATCCAGGCGTACAGGTCGTGATCAGCACCGGCGGCACCGGCGTGACCGGCCGGGATGGCACGCCGGAAGCCGTGCAGCCCTTGCTGGACAAGGTCTTGGACGGCTTCGGGGAAGTGTTCAGAATGCTCTCCTACCAGGATATCAAGACCTCGACGATCCAGTCCCGTGCCATTGCCGGGGTGGCCAATGCCACTTACATTTTCTGTCTGCCGGGATCCAGTGGTGCTTGCCGCACCGCCTGGGAGCAGTTGATTCGGGAGCAGTTGGATTACAGGACCAGACCCTGCAATCTGGTGCAATTGATGCCGAGGCTGAAGGAAGCATGAAATCGATATTTTTGCTGCTCGGCGCCCTGAGCGCCATGCTTGGCGTCGCGATGGGGGCATTTGGCGCCCATGGCTTGAAAGCGCTGCTCACGCCGCAGATGCTGGCGGTCTACAAAACCGCCGTCGACTACCAGATGTGGCATGCGCTGGGGCTGGTGTTGATCGCCATGCTGCAGCTTCATCGGCCAAGTGCGAAACTGCTGCGCTGGGCCGGCTGGCTGATGTTTGCCGGCATCCTGCTGTTTTCCGGCAGTCTCTATCTGCTGGCCATTACCAATGCCCGATGGCTGGGCATGATCACCCCTTTCGGCGGTCTGGCCTTTTTGTCTGCCTGGTTGCTGCTGGTGCTTTTTGCCGCGCAGCAGCGGACCGGTGAGGAATCATGATCGAACACGAGTCCCGGGTGAAAAAATACAGTCCGCAGCAGGAAAGCCACCAAGAACTGCCTGCAGAGCATGAAGACGTTTTCATTACCTTTCTGCATAGCGTCATCCATTTTTCCGTCAGGCTGCTGGCGGTGCTGATGGTGGCGCTGATTCTGTGGGGGGTCGCCGATGTGGTGCTGGTGTTGTATCAACGCCTGATGGCGCCACCCTTTATGCTGCTGAAAATCGATGACATCGTCACGACCTTCGGGGCATTTCTGGCGGTGCTGATCGCGATAGAGATATTCATCAACATCACCATTTATATCCGCAAGGATGTACTGCCCATCAAGCTGGTTATTGCCACCGCGTTGATGGCCATCGCCAGAAAGGTGATCGTTTTCGATTTCAACCAGATTTCACCGCTGTACGTTCTGGCCACCAGTGCCGTGGTGCTGGCGCTGGGCATCACCTACTGGCTGATCGCCCTGTATGAAAAACCATCCGATAGGAAGGAATAGAAGCTTGAGCATGAGAGAAGCGAATCCCCGTGCCATCTATCTGCGCGATTACACGCCGCCGGAGTATCTGATTCGCAGCGTCGATCTGCATTTCGATCTGGATGAGCAGCAGACCCGCGTCATCTCCCGTTTGACCATGGCGCGCAATCCGGACAGCAAGGGAAAGGACGCCAGCCTGGTGCTGGATGGAGAAGGCCTGACGCTGCTCAGTGTCGCCCTGGACGGTGACGATCTGGCTGCAGGGCAATACCAGCAAGGGCCGGAAACATTGACCATCGCCGAGGTGCCGCAGGACCGGGAGTTTGTCGTCAGCATCGAAAACCACATCAGCCCCAGGGCGAATATCGCCCTGGAAGGTCTGTTCGTCTCCAAGGGCATGCTCTGCACGCAGTGCGAGGCGGAAGGCTTCAGGAAGATCACTTTCTATCTCGACCGTCCCGATGTCATGGCGCGCTTCAGGGTCACATTGACCGGTGACCGGGACCGCTACCCGGTACTGCTGTCCAATGGCAACAGGGTGGAGCAGGTGGAGTTGTCTGGCGACCGCCACCAGGTGACCTGGGAGGATCCCTTTGCCAAGCCCAGTTATCTGTTCGCGCTGGTCGCTGGACGTCTGGAATGCATCGAGGACAGCTTCACCACTCTGTCCGGGCGGCAGGTGGCATTACGGATTTTCGTCGAAGCGCCCGATCTGGACAAGTGCGACCATGCCATGCAGTCCCTGAAACATGCCATGCAGTGGGACGAACAGGTCTATGGACGGGAATACGACCTGGATATCTATATGATCGTCGCGGTCGGCCATTTCAACATGGGGGCGATGGAAAACAAGGGGCTGAACATCTTCAATACCAAGTATGTGCTGGCCAGGCCGGATACCGCGACCGACCTGGACTATGAATATATCGAAGGGGTTATCGCCCACGAGTATTTCCACAACTGGACCGGCAACCGCATCACCTGCCGGGACTGGTTCCAGCTGAGCCTGAAAGAGGGTTTGACGGTGTTTCGCGACCAGGAATTCACCGCCGACCGGACCTCCCGGGCGGTCAAGCGCATCGAGGACGTGAATATGCTGCGCACCCGGCAGTTCGCCGAGGACGCAGGGCCCATGGCCCATCCGGTGCGCCCCGAATTCTATATCGAGATCAACAATTTCTACACCCTGACGGTCTATGAAAAGGGCGCCGAGATCGTGCGCATGCTGCATACGCTGCTGGGTGCCGCAGGTTTCCGCAAGGGCGCCGACCTGTATTTCCAGCGCCATGACGGACAGGCCGTGACCTGTGACGATTTCGTGCGCGCCATGGAGGATGCCAACGACGTCGATCTGCGGCAGTTCCGCCGCTGGTATTCCCAGGCCGGCACGCCGGTGGTCGGCGTCGAGCAGTATTATGACCGGGATGCACAATGTCTGACCCTGACCTTCCGGCAGTCCTGCCCGCCGACGCCGGGCCAGCCGGTCAAGCAGCCGCTGCACATCCCCATCCGGCTGGGCCTGCTGGGAAAACAAGGGGAAGTTGTGCCATTGCATGTTCCGGGGGTTGCCGATGGCTGCGAGGAACTGGTGCTGGAGCTGCGTTCCGCGCAGCAGAGCTTCACTTTCGAGGGGCTTCCCGAGCAGCCCCGGATCTCCCTGCTGCGCGGCTTTTCCGCGCCGGTCAAGCTGGACCAGGAACGCAGCCTGCAGGAACTGGCCTTCTTGTCCAGGCATGATCCGGATCCCTTCAACCGTTGGGAAGGTGGTCAGCAGCTGGCCGGCAACATCATCCTGAATCTGGTCGAAGACATCCGCAATGGACGGGAACTGCAATTGAATCCGCTGCTGGTCCAGGCATGGCAGAGTATTCTGGAAGAGCCCTGGGAGGATCTTTCCTATTTTTCGCTGCTGCTCAAGCTGCCTGCGGAAGGCTATCTGGGCGAGCAGATGGCGGTGATCGATGTCGAGGCCATTCACCAAGCCAGGAAGTTCGTGAAGAAGGGTCTGGCGGCGGCATTGCAGGAGCAGTTCCGGCGTCTCTACCGCACCTATCATCTCGACGAGTCAGGGAGGTTCGACAGCGCTGCCATCGGTCGCCGGCGCATCAAGAATACCTGCCTGGATTATTTGCTCGAACTGGAGTCGGATGATGTCAGGCAATGGGCCGAACGGCAGTTTTACGATTCCGGCAACATGACCGACCAGGTCGCCGCGCTGGAGGTGATCATCAACAGCCAGCACCCAGCGAAACAGCAGTGCCTGGAGCAATTCTACCGGCAATGGCAGGACGACGACCTGGTCATCGACAAGTGGTTTGCCCTGCAGGCTGGCAGCGACCAGCCGGATAC
>JANEMG010000244.1 GCA_024511045.1 Gammaproteobacteria bacterium
CGCGACTTTTCGTATGCCTACTTTGTTTCTCCTCTGCGCTATCGCACGCCGGATAAACAGTGCGGCCCTGGTCGCTACCGGGGACTAACCGCCTTCGCTTCGCTCTCCATGGCGGTCAGCGAATGACCAGGAGGTCTGTGAACATAATGCCGCCATCCATTTTGAAGAACAAGTCCTGCAGGACGACGGGCTGCATACCTATGTGTCCGTCAAATTCCCCCTGTATCTGGCCAATGGCGAGATCTATGCAACATGCGGGGTTTCCACGGACATCAGCGAAAGAAAGCAATGGGAAGAGAAACTCAGGAAAAGCGAGCAGCACCTGGCCACGACCCTCGATTCCATCGGCGATGGCGTGATTGTCACAGATGCCGGCAGGAGAGTGACCCGCATCAATCCGGTTGCTGTACAGCTCACCGGCTGGAGCCGCGAGGAGGCGATCGGACAACCCATCCAGAAAATCTCAGGATTATCGATGAAAGGAACCGGACCCGCCTGACGCTGCCAATAGAGCGTTGCATCGATGAAAAAAAGATCATCGGGCTGGCGAATCACACCATCCTGATCCGCCGTGATGGACAGGAAATCGCCATTGAGGATTCACTGGCGCCAATCTGCCACGAACAGGGGAATGTCGAGGGTGTCGTTCTGGTCTTTCATGATGTGACCCAGGCCAGAAACCTGGCGGCCATCCTGTCCCACCAGGCCAAGCACGATGCCCTGACCGGGCTGATAAACCGCAGGGAATTCGAACTTCGAGTCGAAGCGGTACAACAAGGTGCCATGGAACGGAACGCCCAGCATTCCATGCTCTATATCGACCTGGATCAATTCAAGATTGTCAATGATACCAGTGGCCACGTTGCCGGAGACGAACTGTTGAAACAGGTCTCTTCGTTATTGCATGCGGAATTACGGGAAGGTGACACCCTGGCCCGCCTGGGTGGTGATGAGTTCGGTGTCTTGCTGGAAAATTGTCCCCTGGAAAAATCCTGTGAAATCGCCGAGCAGCTGCGCTTGAAGCTGACTGCATTCCAGTTTGTCTGGCAGGATCTGACATTCAATATCAACTGCAGTATTGGCGTGGCATCGATCAACCGGCTTTCTGGCAGTCTTTCTGACATTTTGGGTGCGGCCGATCTCGCCTGCATCGCCGCCAAGGATCATGGTCGCAACCGTATTCATGTCGCCGACAGGGAGGACGACGAGTTTCTCCAGCGCAGAGGGGAAATGCGCTGGCTGCCCCGACTGCAGAAGGCGCTGGAAAACGACGACTTTCAATTGTATTGCCAGCAGATAGCCCCGTGCAGGGCAGGACCGCAGCCGCTGCAGCGCCTGGAAATTCTATTGCGGCTGAAGGACAATGGCCGGATTATACCGCCTGGTGCATTCATTCCTGCCGCTGAACGCTACAACCTGATGCCGCAACTGGATAAATGGGTGATCGGACGGGTATTTTCCTTTGTTCAGCGGCAACCCGCCAGCGCCGTCAGCAAATATGCCATCAATATTTCCGGCTCATCCGTCAGCGACCCTGCACTGATCACCTATATCCTGCAGCAAAGTGCCCGGTTCAAAATCCCTGCAGAAACGATTTGCTTTGAAATTACGGAAACGGCAGCGATTGCCAATTTGAGCAATGCCACGCAGCTGATCAAGACCTTGAAAACCGAAGGATTCCGTTTTGCGCTGGATGATTTTGGCAGCGGCCTTTCATCCTTTGCCTACTTGAAGAGTCTGCCGGTGGACTATCTCAAGATCGATGGCATGTTCATCAAAGATATCAAGGATGACCCGCTGGACTATACGATGGTCAAGTCCATCAATGAAATCGGCCATGCCATGGGCATAGCGACCATCGCTGAATATGTCGAGAACAAGGAAACTTTCGAACTGCTGAAAACAATCGGCGTGGATTACGTGCAGGGCTACCATATTCACAGGCCGCAAAGGCTTTCAGAAAATGTCGTGGAAAAGTTGATCAAGACTTGAGGTCTGTTTCCCTGTCCTTTCGCCGACATGTCCAGGCATTGCCGAATGCTTCGCATCCGTTGCATTTTTTCATGAAACCGGATTATTCCAGCAATTCGAAAAAGCTCTTCGGCGCACCGCAAATGGGGCATTCCCAGTCGTCCGGAATATCGGCCCATCGCGTGCCCGGTGCAATACCGCTGTCGGGGTCGCCTTTCGCTTCGTCATAGACATGTTCACATTCTTTGCAGCGGTATTTTTTGAATTCTGACATCGTTTTTCTCCTGCCCTCAGGGGGGGCATAAAAATACTTCAGTAACTACTCACCCATAGTAATAGAGGCCCCCATAGGAGCCCGAGTAGTTACAGACTTCAGCGGCAATTCTATTGAACTGCTCTGTCGAAAGCCAGCGCTTTTTCCTGCATTGACCCCTGGCTCCCTTCGTTGGAGGTATGCATGACATTTACAGCACATCCAGGGCAGGCAAAAATCGCTCGAACTCTTCCACCAATGCCGGCAGCGCATTCAGCAGGCGGTGATCGGCATCGAGCATTTTCAGACAAATTCTATGTCTGCGGCAGAACTTCCAGGAATTTTCAGGCGGCACGATGTCATCCCGCCAGCCATGAATCACCAGGGTGCGCCTGGCTGGCGGGTTGAATTCCGTTACCCGGTACCCTGGCAGATAGAATGCCGGCGCCAGCAGGAACAGACCTTTCACGGCCAGCGCCGGGGCGGCGACCGTCGCCACATAGCCGCCCATGCTGGAACCCAGCAGAACGATCTCGTCATATCCTGAAAAATCCATCGCCAGCAACTTTTCGATACGCGCATCCGGATCTGTCGTATCACGGTAATCGGGACTTTGAAAATCACAGCCCAGCCGTCTTGCGGCATCGGCAAAAGCCTGGGGCTTATCGCCCCATGGCGCACTGTCCTTGCCATGATTGTAAACGATCAGTCTTTTCATGCAGCCCCCCTGAAGGAAATCAGCAGCCCAACGCAGCCGCTGTATTTTGCTATCATGCCGAATAATCTCACAACTGTTGCTTTTTATCCATGCGTATCGCCATGACATTCAAACCGGCCTGGTGGCTGAACAACCCGCACCTGCAGACGATGTATCCGGCATTGTTGCGCAGGCTGCCCGGGCCGGCATCGATCCGGCGCGAAAGGCTGGAAACTCCCGACCATGATTTTCTGGATATCGATCATTGTGGAACGGGGGACAGCCCCCTGGTGATCCTGCTGCACGGCCTGACCGGCAGTTCCAGATCAGGCTACATCAAAGGGCTGCAGAGGGCCTTGCTGCAGCACGGACTGCGCAGCTGCGCGTTGAATTTTCGCGGCTGCAGCGGCCAGCCCAACCGCACAGCACGCTGTTACCATTCCGGGGAAACCGGCGACGTCCAGTTTCTCTACGAAACCCTGCGCCGCCGTGAACCCGACACACCATTCGCCGCTGCGGGCTTTTCCCTGGGCGGCAATGTGCTGTTGAAATGGCTGGGCGAACAGCGTGACAAAGTTTTGCTGTTCGCCGCCGTCGCGGTCTCCGTTCCCTTCGATCTCGCCATATGCGCCAATAAAATGGACACCGGCTTTTCCAGAATCTACCGGAACAACCTGATCCGGGATCTGCTGCGTTACGTACAAAGCAAACAGCGGCATCTGAAAGCCATCGGTCAGCACCGGGAAGCGGAAAAAATCCGCCAGCTGGGTGATCTGTCCCGTATCCGGTCCTTCTGGGAATATGACGACAGGGTAGTGGCGAAATTGCACGGCTTCAAGAATGTGCATGATTACTATCGGCGCTGCAGTTCCCGACAATTTTTGAAGACCATCACCGTTCCGACCCTGCTGGTTCAGGCAATCGACGACCCGTTCATGACCCGGGAGGTCATCCCTGGCACGGACGAGCTGTCATCGGCCGTGCATCTGGAAATCACCGAATCCGGAGGCCATGTCGGTTTCGTCTCCGGAAAACTGCCTTTCCAGGCGCAATACTGGCTGGATCAGCGTATCAGTGATTTTTTACTGCAGCAGCTGTACCGGGTCTAGTGCAGCACCCGTTATGATATTTATCCTTACAGCCAAATGTATTTCTATATTATTCAAAAATTTACATCTTTTTTTCAGGCGCAAAAAAACTGGCCTGATTGCTAACGGAAGCCCCGACATACCCATTATTAAAATATGGTAATTAGCTCCGGCGCTGACCGCCATGGAGAGCGAAGCGAAGGCGGTTAGTCCCCGGTAGCGACCAGGGCCGCACTGTTTATCCGGCGTGCGATAGCGCAGAGGAGAAACAAAGTAGGCATACGAAA
>JANEMG010000245.1 GCA_024511045.1 Gammaproteobacteria bacterium
GAGAAAATCGCCATCGTCACGGAAAAGCGATGGCTTGGCTGGGCGAGCCGCCTCATCGCCAGCTTCATCGATGGCCAGGCGGCAGTCTACGATCTCGAGGAATTCGCCGATGCCCTGGCCTGGGTCCGCCAGTAAACAATGTCATTGATAAAAACCTTGAATTCAACCCATAGGAACGAACAATGAATTCTGCAAGCAAAAAAATCTATCCTCCCGCCGTCCTTACAGCCGTGGTCCTGCTCCTGGCGCTGCCCTGAGCACCGGCGCAGGCCGCACAAGCCGGCGACATGACGCCGGCCATGCTCAGGCAATATACGACGAGCGATCCCTTTTCCTTCATCCTGCTGGAATTCGGTTTTATCATCATGCTGGCCCTGCTGGGCCATATCATCGCCAGATTCTACCATTGGCCGAACATGTTGGCGGAACTGGTGACCGGCGTCGTGGTCGGCAATGTGTTTTTCTGGCTGGATCTGTCGCCGGTGTTCTACATGCTGATGCATATGGGCGATGCCAGTGAGATCTTCAAATCCATCTGGACTTCCAACCTCTCCGTGGCCGATACCATCGCCAGTTTTTATGCGCCGGCCGAATCCGAAACCAGGGAATTTGTCGACAGGTTGTCCGTGGTTTTCGCCAGCAGGCAAACCCCGGCGCTGGTACTGCTCGGCGTGGGTTTATGGATGTTCGCCAATTTCGGGGCATTTTTTCTGTTGTTCAAACTGGGCCTGGAAACCCGGCTCGAAGATCTCATCAAGTCGGCCGACCCTGCGGCCTTTCTGGTTTCCTTTACCGGCACCCTGACGCCTTTTTTTCTTGGACTGGGTGCGGCCTTCTGGCTGCTGCCCAGCGACAGTACGGCGGAGCACATTTTTCTTGCTGCGGCACTAAGCACGACCAGCGCCGCCACCCTGGTGATGTTCAAAAAAATCCACAGGCAGCGGACACGGGAAGCACGGCTGGTCACACAGGCGGCATTGATCGACGATGTTTTCGGGGTCTTCTTTCTGGCCTTTATCGCCAATATCGTGGTCAGTGATATCCAGGGCATCCCTGAGATTTTATCCCTGTTCATCTATTCTGCCATAGTCTTCGCCGGCATCATCATTCTGGGAAAATGGCTGGTCAAATATATCCCGGAATTCTATAATTTCGATGAAACCCATACCCTGCTGCTGATACCGATGCTGATCGTTTTGCTGGTCAGCTGGCTGACCGATTTCTTCGATATCGGCATGGTCAGCAGTGCTTTCCTGGCCGGCGTGATCCTGAACAACCTGCACGACAAACGGGACCTGATCAAAAACATCATCACCCCGCTGGAAAAAATCTTTGCCCCGATATTTTTCGTTTTCGTCGGCATGCAGGTCAATCTCCGGCAGATGATGCATACGGATATTCTTGGCTTGACCCTGATATTTCTACTGATTGCCCTGGCCGGGAAAATCATTGCCGGCTACGTCGCCAGGCAGCACAGCAATCCCGTTGCCATCGGCCTGGGCATGATTCCCAGGGGCGAGGCGGTGCTGATCTTCATCAGCATCGGCAAGATACTGGGCACCATCGATGACATGATATTTTCGGTCATTACGGTCATCGTGCTGTTGACCAATTTCATCGCCCCCTGGGCGATCGACAGGTTCTGCGCGGCCAAATGCAAAGAGGAAAGTTTTGTCGCCAGGTAAAAATGAAGGCGGCCGGCATCCCGCGACTGCCCTGTCTTCCCGACGTCAGGAGGGATCTTGAGCGTTGGCGCATTGCCATGACGCCCAGGATTTCTCCTGGCGTCGAAATGACCCTTTATTGGTCTTCCCGACAACAGAGCAGCACCTGTTTTGTATCGATAAGCACAGGATGACAGTTATCACTCGACCTTGCTTGACCGCTGTTTTTCATTTTCGGAAATGGCTGAAGCTTGTGGGTAATCAGGAATGTGGATGCCGGGCAGTCAGGCATTGCAGTCAGGAATCAGCAATTCCCCCTTTGCCAGATACCAGTTCTGGATATCGTCCCAGATTTCCCGTGCCGTTTCCACATACCAGAACAGCTCCCTGTCTTCCGGATCGATCACCCCTTCATCGATCAGAAATTCCACATCGAAGGCCTTGCGCCAATAGCTTTCACCCACCAGGATGATGGGCAGCGCCTGCATGCAGCGCGTCTGGATCAGGGTCAAGGTCTCGAACAATTCATCCAGGGTCCCGTAGCCGCCAGGAAAGACCACCAGCGCCTTCGTGCGCAGCAGAAAATGCATTTTCCGGGTGGCGAAATAATGAAACTTGAAGCACAGCTCCGGCGTGATATAGGGATTGGGGAACTGTTCGTGGGGCAGCGTGATGTTCAACCCCGCGGTTTTCGCACCGACATCGTAGGCGCCGCGGTTGGCCGCCTCCATCATGCCCGGCCCGCCGCCGGTCATCACCAGCAGCCGGCAGTCCGCAGCGCCCTGCCCTGACCGGCCAACGATCTGTCCAAATTCCCTGGCAACCTCGTAATAATGGCTTTTTTTCTGAATGCGTTCGGCAACCGCCAGCCTTTTCTGCAGTTCCCGATTGTCCGGGGCAGACTTCAAAGCCTCCTTGAATGCCTGGCCGCGACTTTCGGCTCGATGATGCGGGTGCTGCCGAACACCACGATGGTGTTTTCCACGCCATGTTCCTGCAGATGCAGCTCCGGCTTCAGATAATCCAGCTGCAGGCGCAGTGAACGTACATCATCGCGATGCAGGAAATCGACATCCTGGTCGGCCTGGCGATAGGTCGCACTGGTCAACAGCTTGTGTACACGCTGCGGTGCACCGGGATCCTCTTCCGGCGGTTTGGGTTTCTGCCAGGGCAGCGGTTCTATTCTGTTCCCGGCCGGCGGCTCCGGTATGTGTCTTTCCGCACGATGTGGTTCGGGTTTCCTGTCTGCCATGATTGCTTTATTTATCCTCCATTGACTTCATTCTTGGTCATGATGAATGCCTGATGCGGCACATAGAGCAGTTCCGAAACTTTCCGCACCAGATATTCCTCCATCTCGTCCAACTCGCCATCGGCATAGGCAATCTGCCACAGGGACCTGACCAGGTCGATTTTTTGCTCCATGGTGAATTCCTTGTTGATCAGGGAGGTAAACTGGTAGTAATCGGTCGCCTGCTCCCTCTGCTGCACAGCCAGGGCCACCAACTCGTTGGTATCCTGCTGCGTCAATGAAAAAACATCCTGGATCCTGCTTTCCAGCATGTCACGTTCTTCGTCATGGACCCGGTCATCCATGTACATCATTTCTATCAACAGGGCGGCGCAGGCTGTCTGCAGTTTATGCGGCAATTCCGGGTCCGGCGCGGGAAGTGCGAGGTGCCGGTCGAAAAACAGTTTGATCTGGTCGAACATCGTTACTCCTTTAGCAATAACATCAATAGAGCCTGCCATTCATAGCCGGACAACAGGTATGGATTATACCGTGACTCTCAACGCCGGCACATTCGTCCGAACGCCAGAACGACCAGTGCGAGAATGGAAAACGCTGCACCACAGTAAAAGGTAAAGCGGTAACCGTAGCTGTCCCACAACCACCCTGCCAGCAGACTGGCGAACAACAGCAGCATGCCGCTGATAAAATTGAACAGACCGAAGGCCGTCCCCTTTAGCTCCGGGGGTGTCGTCTCCGCCACCAGGGTCGCCAGAATGCCTTGGCTGAAACCCATGTGCAGGCCCCAGGCCGCGACACCCAGCATCAGCAGCACAATCGATGTCGATTCGGCGAGCAGCAGATCGGCCGCGATCAGAAACACCAGGCCCATGGCCAGCAGCAGTTTCTTGTCCATGCGGTCTGACAGAATGCCTGCCGGGTAGGCGCTCAACGCATAGGCCACACTCATCACCACCATCACCACCGGTATCCAGGTGATCGCCAGTCCAGCCTGCTGGGCGCGCAGAACCAGAAAAGCCTCGCTGAAGTGGGCCAGGGTAAACAATGCTCCGACGAACACCACCCACCAAAAGGCACGTGGAAAGCGGCCGAGCACGGACCATTGCAGCGGCGAATGGAAATGCCGGATCTTCCTTTCGCCGGTATCCGGCTCCAGGACGCCGAAGACAATGAGCAATACGGCAACGACGGAAGGAATCACCGCCGCCCATAACACCAGAACGATATTGCCGTGAAACCAAAACAGCAGCATCGCCGCCAGGGGGCCGAGAAAAGCGCCGACCGTGTCCATGGACTGGCGCAGACCGAAACAGGCGCCGCGTATGGCTGCCGGGGCCACATCGGCAATCAGGGCATCGCGCGCCGCGCCGCG
>JANEMG010000018.1 GCA_024511045.1 Gammaproteobacteria bacterium
GTGAAGCAATGAATCACGCCACCCGCTTCACCGGCATGCTCTTTCTTCAGGATTTCCAGGGTATCCTGTTTGGCGTCGCGAGTATGAATGATCAGGGGCTTTTGCAGCGCCCTGGCGGCGAGAATGTGATTCCTAAAGCGATCCTGCTGCCAGGTCAGGTTGCCTTCACTGCGAAAATAATCCAGTCCTGTCTCCCCTATTCCCAGCACGTGTTCATCCTGTCCCAGGGCAATCAGTTCCTCACTGCTGGGGTCTTTGCCGGTGTCGACATTGGGATGTACGCCGACGGTAACCGAGATGCTGTCGTATCCAGCCACCAGTTCGCACATGGCCGGATAGGATTCCAGATCGATGCTGATGCAGAGCATGTGTTCAATACGGCTGTTCTCCGCTTCCTGCATGAAGCGTGAGAAATCATTGTCGTAGGGCGTCAGATCGAGGCGATCCAGATGGCAGTGTGAATCGATCAGCATGATGGTTGTTTGGGGTTGGTTTGAATTCATGGAAGGAGGCTGGACAGATAAACGACGCCGATATGGCTGACAAGAGGATTATCAGCGCGTTATGCTTTCGAGCCAGGGTTGTTTATGATAGCAAACTTGCCGAAGCAGATGTTGCCGTTGACCGAAAATGTTCCGGTCAGCCGTTTCATGGAGCTGGATAATTATAGTGCTTCCTGATTACGTATGACCCTCAGCTTTGTTGAAACCCTGTAATTCTTTGTCATCCCGACGCCAAGAGGGATCTTAAGCGTTGGCACGTTGCCATGGCGCCCAAGATTTCTCCTGCCGTCGAAATGACACTTTATTGGTCTTCCCGACATCACTGCAACACCTGTTTTGTATTGATAAGAGGTAACTACTCACCCACAGTAAAAGTAGCCCCTATGGGTGGTCTGTGGAGGAAGTGTCTTTGGCAGGGATGCCAAAGTCAAGCCTACAGGGATGTATTCACGGCGTCTTCCGGAACAGACTACCCATAGAGGCCCGAGTAGTTGCGATAAGAGCCGCATGACAGCCATGACTCGGCATTGAATGACCGCTGTTTTTCATTTTTGGAAATGGCTGAAGCTTGTGGGTAATCAGGTAGTGCTTTGTGAAATGGCTTACATGGTATGTGTGGAACGTTCCGATTCCAGGGCGCCGGCCAGATAGGTTTCTATCTTGTTCCTGGCGACGCCATTGTCCTGATCACTGAATTGTACGCCTATTCCGGTGGCCCGGTAGCCTTCAGCGCCCGCCGGCGTCTTCCAGATTATCTTGCCGGCAATGGGGATGCGCTCGGTTTCTTCCATCAGGTTGAGCAGCATGAACACTTCCTGGCCCATGGCGTAGTCCCGCGTGGTGGGGATGAACAGGCCGCCATTGGTTACGAAGGGCATATAGGCCGCATAAAGCGCACTCTTTTCTTTGATGGAAAGTGACAGGATGCCTTGTCGGGGGGATGATTCCGCCATGATATCTACCTTAGATTCAACTGCTGCCAGTCGATCAATAGTTCTTCGAAGAGCAATTGTTTGTTCAACGGGGTATCGATTCTTTTGTTATCGATCAACAACAGGTCATAAAATGAAAACAACCGCTTTAAGTCTAGCTTTTCCGCCAATTCTTGCAAGTCCCTGGATAGATCCGGGTTGTACAGTCCGCTTGCCATCTGGGGTTGATGATGGCATTTTATCAGGTCGATCACCCAGGTCGTGAGCCAGAACAGAACCAGCCGGTCTGGCAATTGCTGCCATTCCTTGGCTAACGCGACCGGATCGGTGCGCTGTTCAGCCACGCCCAGCCAGTTTTGGAAACAGGCGTTTCTGAGTTCGGGGATATTGTCCCGTGCATACTGCCGCGCCAGCAACGGTGCTCCCCGGGTCATATTCAGCAATACTTCGACATCCTGGTCCGGAATTTTCTCACGTAGCCAGGCCTGTGCCGCTTGCAGGTCCGGTTTGATCGGCATTTTCTGACAGCGACTGGTGATCGTTGCCGGCAACCTGCCGGGCTGTTCCGCAAGTAGTAATATGACCGTACGTTCGGTCGGTTCTTCCAGGCATTTGAGAAAGGCATTGGCTGCGCTGGTATTCATCTGCTCGGCAGGGTCGATAATGACGACGCGGTAGTTTTCAAACTGGGGCTTCAAGCCCAGTTTTGTGATGAGTTGCCGGATCTGGTCAATGACGATTGCCTTGCCGGTTTGCTCCGGAATGATGGTCAGGAAATCTGGATGGGTCCGGGCATGAAACAGCGTACAGCTGTGGCATTGCCCGCAATAATATCCGTCATCCCGTTTGTTGGCGCACAATAACGCCTGAGCGAACTGCTCTGCCAGATGCCGCTTGCCCTGCCCTTTTCCGGCTGTGATCAGCAATGCCTGGGGGATGCGCTGCTGGGTGATATAGGCTGACAGCAGGCTCCAGTTATGCCGCTGCCAGGGGAGAATATTCCTGTCGTCGACCATTTCGGCAATCACTGGCCGCGTGCCACAAGCCCTTCGAGCACCACCTGGATCTGCTGCTGGACCTCGGTGAGTTCACGACTGGCATCGATGATCCTGATGCGCTGCGGCTCCTGTTCTGCACGCAGCAAATAAGCTTGCCTGACCTTCTGGAAAAACTGCAGCTGCTCGGATTCAAACCGATCCAGTGCCCCTCGGCGTTTGATTCTGTGCATGCCGGTTGCCACCGGCGCATCCAGCAGCAGTGTCAGGTTCGGCCGGAAATCCCCCTGTACAAACTGTTCCAGCCAGGCAATGTCCTGCATGGGCACATTGCGGCCGCCGCCCTGATAGGCATAGCTGGCATCGGTAAAGCGGTCGCAGACGACCCACTTTCCCGCAGCCAGCGCGGGTCGAATCACCCGTTCGATATGCTGGGCACGCGCAGCGAACATCAACAGCAGTTCGGCCTGCATGGTCAATGGTTCCTGCTTTTTTTCCAGCAGCAGCAATCGTATTTTTTCCGCAATAGCGGTCCCGCCGGGCTCTCGGGTGACCAGGACCTCCCTGCCCTGCTGCTGAAGAAATTCCCTGATGAAGGCGATATTGGTGCTCTTGCCGACACCTTCACCGCCTTCCAGGGTGATGAACCTGGCGGTCGTCATGGTTTTTTCCGTTGAAAGCGATCGACGGCGCGATTGTGTTCCGACAAGGTTGTGGAAAACACATGCCGGCCATCGCCGCGCGCGACAAAATACAGGCTGCTGCCCGGCTGTGGATGCAATACCGCACGTATCGCAGCCAGTCCGGGCAGGCAGATCGGTGTCGGCGGCAGGCCCTTGATGACATAGGTATTGTAGGGCGTTGCAGCAACCAGATCCTTGCGTCGTATATTGCCCTGATAGCCGTCCCCCATGCCATAGATCACGGTGGGATCGGTCTGCAGCAGCATGCCTTTCTGCAGTCGCCGTATGAAAACGCCGGCAATCAGCCCCCTTTCACTTGCGTCAGCCGTTTCCTTTTCCACGATCGACGCCAGAATCAAGGCCTGATAGGGCGTCTCCAGGGGCAGTCCCTTGTCCCGTTTGGGCCATTCCTCGGCAATGATGTTGTGCATCTTGTCATAGGCCCTGCGCAGCAGTGACAGATCGCTGGTATTTTTTTCGAAGAAATAGGTGTCGGGAAAGAAAAGGCCTTCCGGATGTTTTTCAGGAACAGCCAATTCCGCCATAATTGCCGCGCTATCCAGTTTGTCCAGCGTATGGGTGATCTGCGGATCGTTGGCAATCAGCTCCAGCATCTGCCGGAAAGTCCAGCCCTCCGGGATGGTGATGGAATATTGCCGGCTCTTTCCGGCCACGAACAATTGCAGCAGTTGTCCGGCAGTGCTTCCCGGGGGCAGTTCATATTCCCCTGCCTTCAGTTTGTTGACCACCCCCTGCCGGTACGCGAGCAATTTGAACCAGAAGGGCCTGATCGCAACGCCTTTCGCCTGCAACCTGGCGACAATGCTGTTGAATGTATCCCCTTTTTCGATTTCCAGATACACCGCTTCGTCGCTAACCACTGGATCATCGATGCTGCTCTGGTAATCCATCCACAGCCATCCGGCGAACAGACTGATCACGATCAGGCCAAAGCCGATTGCCTTGTGTATAGGCGATCGGCTATCGGGTTTATCAGGCAATACCGGCTTCATCTGAAGACTGCCGTGGTTTCATCGCACTGTTGCTTGTAAGCATCGAGCCAGCGGGAAATTTTCTGTGCATGGGGGCCGACCGGAATGTCACGACCGGCGATGTGCTTGATCGGCCACAGGCCAATGATGGAATTGGTGACAAAGGCTTCATCGGCCTCCAGTATATCCTGTCGCGAAAGATGCTGCTGCCGGGCCGTCAAATTGAATTGCTCTGCAGCTTCCAGGATGATCTCCCGGATGATGCCGGCCACGCCACTGCTATCGAGCAGCGGCGTAACAAGTACAGCGTCACGAATGATGAAAAGATTGCTCATCGTGCCTTCGATGACATGCTCGTGGAGATCCAGCAGCAGGCCTTCCTGTATCGCCGGGTCCTGCCATTCGCGGCGGGCCAGAACCTGTTCCAGGCGATTCATGTGCTTGAGACCTGCCAGCAGCGGATTGACGCCCAGACGCAGCTGGCAGAATCGCGCCTTGATACCCTGACTGCGGTAAGTGTCAGGATAATCCGGAAAAGGATGCAGGCTGAGTACGCGGGTGGGGTGGACCATTTCGGGCTGGCCGTAGCCGCGGCCGCCGCTGCCCCTGGTGATATTGATTTTCAGTACCGCCCGGGCGGCATCTTCGATCAGGGTATGGATCTCCCTGGCAAGCAGCTGGACTGGCGGGCAGGGAATGAAGAGTCTTTCGCAGCCGGCCTGCAGCCTGCGCCAGTGCCGGTCAAAAAATACCGGTTTGCCGTTGTTGACCTCGATGGTTTCAAACAGCCCATCGCCATATTGAAATCCCCGGTCAGAAACATCGATACTGCGGCATTTTTCCCCGTTTACAATTACCATTTGCAAACACAAGAACCGGCAGCTCTCAGACGCTTGATGGCGCTCGAATCTTGGACTGATGCTGTAAGGATTTCATTGCTTCGCGTCAATGCAAATGGCTTGTTTAAACAAGCACCCATCAGAGTAAAAACGGATGTTGCACTAGTCCCAGCGCTTGAAAATCAACGTGCCGTTGGTGCCGCCAAAACCGAATGAGTTGGAGGCGGCATAGTCGATTTTCATCTCCCGTGCCGTATGGGGAATAAAATCGAGATCGCAGGCTGGATCCTGGTTGTCCAGATTGATGGTTGGTGGCGCGATCTGGTTTTTCACCGCCAGGGCCAGAAATACCGCTTCGACGCCCCCGGCAGCACCGAGCAGATGACCGATCATGGATTTGGTGGAACTGATTGCCGTTTTGTAGGCGTGATCACCCAGCGCCGCTTTGACGGCCTGCGTCTCGGCAATATCACCGGCTGGCGTCGAGGTGCCGTGGCCATTGACATAGTCAATCTGCGCGGCATCGATGCCGGCATCACGCATGGCGTTTTTCATGCAGCGCGCTGCACCGTCACCGTCATCGGGCGGCGTGGTCATATGATAGGCGTCGGCACTCATGCCATAACCGACCAGTTCCGCATAGATTCTGGCGCCGCGTTTTCTGGCATGTTCCAGTTCTTCCAATACCAGGACGCCGGCACCATCGCTCAGGACGAAACCATCACGGTCGACATCCCAGGGCCGGCTGGCATTTTGCGGATCGTCATTGCGCCGGGAAAGCGCTTTTGCCGCGGCGAAACCACCCATCGTGGTGGGTGAATCGGTGCAGTGTTCCGCACCACCGGCGATCATGACATCGGCATCGCCATACTGGATCAGACGCGCGGAATCGCCGATATTGTGGGTTCCGGTCGTGCAGGCCGTGACGATGGCGAAATTGGGCCCCTTCAATCCATATTTGATGGACAGGTTGCCGGATATCATGTTGGTGATATTGCCGGGGACGAAGAACGGCGATATGCGGCGCGGTCCGCCTTTCTGATAAGTCTCGTAGCAGTTCTCGATACCGGTGATGCCGCCGATGCCGGCACCGATCGCGACACCGATGCGCTGCGCATTTTCCTCGGTGACTTCGATGCCGGAATCCTCAAACGCCTGGCTGCCCGCAGCGATGCCATAATGCATGAAAACGCCCATGCGTTTGGCGTCTTTGGCGGGAATATACTGGCTGACATCGAAATCCCTGATCACGCCGCCAAAGCGTGATGCAAATGGCGTATCAGTCATCCAGTCGATGGCGCTGATACCACTTTTGCCATTGACGATGCCATCCCAGGTATCAGTAACGTTATTGGCCAACGGGGTAATGGCGGCCAAACCCGTAATTACAACACGACGTGTGCTCAATGTCTGAACCTTATGCTTGAAGCTATTGAAAGGGGAAGCTTGCAACACTTTTTCCCTCTGGCAGGAGGGGGGCATATTGCGCGGATCTGCCAATATGAAATGGATTAGCCAAAGGGAAAACAGTGTCGGGCAATAATGGCTGAACGAACTGTCAACCATTATCAACGCTGAAGATCAGGCGTTTTTTTCTACGTAATCGATTGCCTGCTGAACGGTGGTGATTTTTTCAGAGTCCTCGTCGACGATTTCGCATTCGAATTCTTCTTCCAGGGCCATTACCAATTCAACGGTATCCAGTGAATCGGCACCGAGATCGTCGACAAAGGAAGCATCCGTGGGTATATCTTCTTTGACACCCAGTTGCTCGGCAACAATTTTTTTTACACGTTCTTCAACGTTACTCATAATTATTTTCCTCAATTATTGTTTTTCCGCCAGAATCCGGCCTTGCAAACAAAAATACTGTTGTTGTAATAAAAAAAACCGCCAATGGCGATACCAGACGGCGCATGAATTATACTTGAAAATGGAAAAAAGTGAAAAATATTAAGGCATAAACATACCGCCGTTGACATGGATCGTTTCACCGGTAATGTAGCCGGCATTTTTCGATGCGAGAAAGGCCACGGCGTGGGCAATTTCCTCGGCATCTCCCAGACGCCCCAGGGGAATACCGGCCAGCAATGCCTGTTTTTGTTCTTCCGCAAGTTCCCGTGTCATATCGGTGTCGATGAAGCCTGGAGCGACGGTATTGACGGTGATATTGCGCGATCCGACTTCCTTTGCCATGGACTTGGCGAAGCCGATGACGCCGGCCTTGGCCGCTGCATAATTGCACTGCCCGGCATTGCCAGTGGCGCCAACCACCGAGGAAATATTGATGATGCGACCGGTTTTGGCTTTCATCATGCCGCGCAGCAAGGCCTTGCTCATGCGAAAGATGGAGGTCAGATTGGTATTGATGATCGCGTCCCACTCCTCGTCCTTCATGCGCATCAGTAAATTGTCCCGGGTGATGCCGGCGTTGTTGACCAGCACCGTCGGTGCACCATATCGATCGTTGATGGCTTTCACGACCTCCTGCACCGATTCGGAACTCGACACATCCAGTTTCATGCCGGCGCCGTTCTCGCCGAGATAGTCGGAAATGGCGGCAGCGCCGTTGTCCGTGGTGGCAGTGCCTATGACGAAATATCCTTCGCCGGCCAGTCTTGCCGCGATGGCCCGGCCTATGCCGCGGCTCGCGCCGGTAACCAATGCAATTTGTTTTGTCATTCGATATGCTCCAAAACGTTGTTCAAACTGTCCACATCAAATATAGCGAAATGTTCCGCCGATCTGGCGATACGCCTGTTCAGCCCCAGCAGCACCTTTCCCGGGCCGCATTCCACGAATTGCGTCACGCCCTGATCTTCCATGAACTTGATGCCATCCACCCAGCGCACCGGTTTGAAAAGCTGTTCCTTCAAGGCATTGCAGATGACTTCCGGGGCGCTGTGCGATGCCACGTCGACGTTGTGAATCAACGTCATCTCCGGTATTTGCAAAGGGATCTGCTGCAGCTTCGCAGCGAGCTTCTCAGCGGCATTCTGCATCAATTGGCAATGCGACGGCACGCTGACCGGCAGTTTCACGGCACGTTTCGCTCCAGCCGCCTTGGCTGCCTGCATGGCCCGTTCCACTGGTGCGGTATTACCGGCAATGACCACCTGACCCGGGGCATTGAAGTTGACCGCTGCGACCACTTCATCGCCCGCCGCATCGGTACAGACCTTGACCACCTGATGATCTTCCAGGCCTAGAATGGCCGCCATCGCACCATCGCCGGGCGGAACCGCCTCCTGCATCAACCGTCCTCTCTCCGCAACCAGCTGCACGGCATCGGTAAAGCGCATCGTCCCGCAACAGACCAGCGCCGTATATTCGCCCAGACTGTGCCCGGCCATCCAGGAAGGCCGGACATCGGTTTTGCTGCACCACACCTCCCAGGTCGCGACACCGGCTGCCAGCATCGCCGGCTGCGTGTTTTCCGTCTGATTCAATGCTTCGACAGGCCCCTCGCTGATCAGTTGCCAGAGGTCCCTGCCCAGAATGTCCGAGGCTTCGCTGAAAGTCTGTCTAACGATCGGGAATGACTCTGCCAGGTCCGAGAGCATGCCGACAGACTGCGATCCCTGCCCGGGAAATACGAACGCCAGATTGTAATTTTGCTGTTTCATAGGATTTTGATAGTCAGTATTTAATCAATGCAGAACCCCAGGTGAATCCTGCGCCAAACGCTTCCAGCAATACCACATGACCTCTCTGGATGCGGCCGTCACGAACAGCCTCGTTCAATGCCAGCAATACCGATGCCGAAGAAGTGTTGCCCTGATTCTCCAGGGTCAAAACGACATGATCCATGGACAATTTCAGCTTTCTGGCCGTCGCGGCAATGATGCGGGTATTGGCCTGATGCGGTACCAGCCAGTCGATATCCGACTTGTCCATGTTGTTGGCCGCCAGGGTCTCATCGACGATGCGGCCCAGGGTATTCACCGCGACCTTGAACACCTCGTTGCCCTTCATGGCAATGTACCCGGGGTCATCATCGACGGCTGCCTGTGGATTGGGCAGATAGAGCAGGTCCTCAAAACGGCCGTCGGAATGTATGTGGGTCGAGAGTATACCGGCTTCCGGCGCTGCCTCCAGGAGTATTGCGCCGGCACCGTCGCCAAACAGAATGCAGGTGCCCCGGTCGCTCCAGTCCACGACGCGTGAACAGATTTCTGAGCCAATCACCAGCACTTTTCGGCAAAATCCCGTCTTGATGTATTGATCGGCGATGCTCAGGGCGAAAATGGATCCCGAACAGGCTGCCTGAACATCGAAGGCCACGCAGTTATCGATACCCAGTCTTTCCTGTAAAAGACAGCCGGTGCTGGGATAGACCCGGTCCGGCGTACCCGTGGCAACGATAATCAGGTCGATCTCCTGGGGGTCGATCTGCGCCATGTCGATGGCCTGCCTCGCCGCGATTTCCCCCATGCTCGATGCCGTTTCATCGCTGGCGGCAATGCGCCGGCTCTTGATGCCGGTGCGCTCCACGATCCAGCTGTCCGAGGTGTCGACGGTCCTGGAGATATCGTCATTGGTACGCACTTGTTTGGGCAGATAGCCTCCGGTCCCGATTATCCTTGCATACTGGGTCATGGTCATTTCCTCGAGGCGAGAATGGATTCGACTCTTTCACTGATCCTGCGGGTGACGTCTTTTTCGACTTCCACTTCAGCGACATGGATGGCCGTCTCGAAGGCCAGCTGATCAGCGCCGCCATGGCTTTTCACGACGATGCCGCGCAACCCGAGAAAACTGGCGCCATTGTACAATCTGGGGTCGATATGCGCCTTGAATGCCTTGAGTATCGGATAGGCGGCCAGTCCGGCCAGACGGGTCAGCAAGTTGGTCTCGAACTTCTGCTTCAGGGTCGTGCCGATCATTTTCGCCGTGCCTTCCATGGTCTTCAAGGCGACATTGCCGACAAAACCGTCCGCTATGATCACATCCACCTCGACATTGCCGGCATTCAGCGAATCGCCTTCCACGTAGCCGATATAATTCAGGTAGGAATCCGCCAGCAGCTTCGCGGCGGCCTTGACCTGCTCGTTGCCCTTGACTTCTTCCTCGCCGATATTCAGCAGCCCGACTTTGGGGTTTTCGATGTTTTCGATGACTTTGACCAGTTCCGCACCCATCACGCCAAATTGAAACAGGTGATCTGCGCTGCAATCCACATTGGCGCCAAGATCGAGAACGTGGGTATGACCATAGATCGACGGCACCGTGGAAATGATTGCCGGCCTGTCCAGTCCGGGGATCATTTTCAGCACGAATCTGGCGATCGCCATCAATGCCCCGGTGTTGCCGGCGCTGACGCAGGCATCGGCAACTCCGTCGCGCACCAGATTGATCGCCACGCGCATCGATGAGTCTTTCTTGTTGCGCAATACCCTGGAGGGGGAATCGTGCATTTCCACGCGTTCCGAGGCATGCTGGATGCTGAGCCTGTCCTGATGAATTTCCAGTTCCTGACCCAAATGCTCCCTGAGCACGGTTTCATCACCGACCAGGATCAGCTTCAAGTTGGGATTGTTGCCGAGACAACGCAACGAAGCCGGAATGGTAACTTCGGGACCAAAATCCCCGCCCATCGCATCGATTGCAATTATTGAACTCACGCTTGAGATGGCTCCAAAATACTAAAAAAGAAACCGGACGCAGGTCCGGCACTGTTTGACAACTGGCGTTGCTGGCAGATCAACGATGACAAGTTTGTCTGATTCGGTATCGTCTTCAGTCCATTATCCGTAATCCACATCAGTTACCGGCGATGCGGCAACGACACGACGTGGAGAACACACGGCAGGGAGAAATCCCGCACTGATCTTATCACTTCCAACTGTCGTCTGTCTGCCCGGGCAGGCAGGAAATCAATCTTCTTCGCTGGTGGAAACGATCTTGCGGCCTTTGTAGAAGCCGTCGGGACTGGCATGGTGACGCAGATGGGTTTCGCCGGTCATGGCGTCCTGGGAAAGGGTTTTGCTGGTCAGTGCATCATGTGAACGACGCATCCCGCGTCTGGAACGAGTTTTTTTGCTTTTTTGTACGGCCATTGTCAGGTCTCCAGGTTTATTTTTTAAGTGTGGCTAAAACAGCGAATGGGTTGTCGGTTCTCGTTTGCTTCGTTTCTGCAGGGGCGGCAGCGTACTGTCGATGATCAAAGCACTGCTTTGCATGTTTTGGAAACAAGGGTACCGACAGCAGCAGCTCTTCCTCTATAATGTCGTTGAGTATGGTTTTTTCCTGTCCAATCAACAGCGGTTCCAGATCATCGGGCAACAGGTTGGCCTCATCCAGGCTGGCAACGATACCCAGCCTGAATTCACAGTCCACCGGCCAATCCAGCTTTTGCAGACAGTTCTGGCAGCGCAGTATGAGCACGGTGGCGATCCTGCCCTGCAGTACAGCCTGTCTGTCCTGCTTGAAGAAGGACAGTTCGAAGACCGCAGTTCCCCGCTTATCGGCCAGCAACTCAGCCAGACGAGGAAAGCCACGCAATTCCAATTCCCCTTCCAGCCCCCGGCCTCTTTCCGTCAAAAGCAACGGGGCTATGAATTTTGGCAAGCGATCCGACATAACTTTGCAATGATATCCGGAAGGATAAATGCTGTCAAAATTATCTTCTAATCCAACCGTTAAACCGTCGACATGACCACGCAAAATCTGATTCTCGCATCCAGCTCCCGCTACCGCCGAAAGCTGCTGGAAAAACTGCATCTGCCCTTCGTTGCCGAAGCGGCAGATATCGACGAAACAGCACACCCCGGAGAGCGGCCGGAACGGCAGGCGGTCCGGCTGGCACAGGAAAAAGCACAGGCATTGTCTGGCCGATATCCGCACAGCCTGATTATCGGCTCGGACCAGGTGGCGGTTTTGCAGGGCCGACAACTGACCAAACCCGGCAGCTTCGCCGTCACTATGGAACAGCTGCAGGCGGTTGCGGGACAGGCGGTGGAATTTTATACCGGCATCTGCCTGGTGGATAGTGACACCGGGCAATATGAATGCGCTATGGACAGGTGCACGGTGCATTTCCGCGCTTTGACCGACAGACAGATCAAACGCTATGTGCAGCGGGAAAAACCCTATGATTGCTCCGGCGGGTTCAAATCCGAAGGTCTGGGCATCGCCCTGTTCGAACGCATCACCGGCGATGACCCGAACGCCCTGGTCGGGTTGCCGTTGATCAAACTGGTGGGCCTGCTGGAAAAATTCGGCGTTTCGGTGCTGTGAGACGGCTCAGCAGGTGGTTTTTCAATTACCACGGAGCACGCTGAGATTTCTCGAGAGAGGCTGTCAGCTGGCGAACTGATGCGGCACGAACATTTCGAAAATCTCTGCAAAATCTTCTTCCGCAGCAGCCAGCACCTGTTCGATTGCCAAGGCATCGAAGCGTTCGACAGCGATTTGCGGCACCGGCATTTCCTTGAGAATCTGTTCGCTGGAAAGACTCTCACTGGCAAAATTGCTCAACCATGCCGCAAGATGCAGCAGCTGTGCTTCCAGATGATAGGTCTCCGCCTGCTCGGGATGCAGCTGGCAGGCGACGGGTTCGGACAACAGTTCGGGCAGACCCCACGACTTGAGCAATGCACCGCTGACATCGGCCGCGGTGAAGCCGAGCATTTCCCGCTCCAGAGCCGAGGCAAGACGGCGGTCGTTGTTTGCGCTCTGCAATATCTGGCGTGACTGCTCCGGTAGCCTGTCATACAGGATGAGGGTCCCCAAATCGTGCAGCATGCCGGCGACGAACAAGCTTTCATGGTGCAGCAGCGCCGCTTTCTTTGCCAGCAGCCGGGCGATGACGGCGCAGGATACGCTGCGCAGCCAGAAGTCGGTCATATCCACCAGATCGCCGGGAATATCGGTGAAAGTATCCACCACAGAAGTTGCCAGCGCCAGACTGTGCAAATCATCGACGCCGACCACGGTGATCGCTCTGGGAATGTTGTCGATTCGGGCAGGAAAACCGAAGAAGGCGCTGTTTACCACTTTCAGCAGCCGGGCGCTCAAGGCGGGATCCTTGGCAATCACCTTGCCCAGATCCCTTGCTGAATGGCTTGGATCCTCGATCTTTTCCTTGAGCTGAAAATAGATATCAGGCAGACTGTACAGTTTGACTGCTCCATGAACCAGCGATTCCGCAGTATGTTCTTGCATCATTGTCTCACCCGATTGTCGCTTGTATCGTTTCCGTACTGCAGAACAGGAAAGCGCTATTTTTGATAGAAGGCCAGCACCTGTTTGACGTAGTTCCGGGTTTCCCGATAGGGGGGAACGGTATTTCGATATTTCTTGACGGCATTTTCCCCGGCATTGTAAGCCGCCACCGCCAGTTTGAGATTGGAGTCGAACAGTGCCAGCAGATCCTTCAGGTAGCGAGTCCCACCCTCGATATTCTGTTTGGGGTTACGGCGATCGGTGACTCCGTAGCGTTTTGCCGTCGCCGGCATCAGCTGCATCAGACCGACGGCGCCAGCCGAGGAAACGACCGTGGCATTGTAGGCCGATTCGGCGCGAATCACGGCATGCAACAGCTTTGGATCGATATTGTGTCGAACTGCCGCCGCGGCGATCAGCGGTGCGTATTTTTTTCTGTTTTTCTGCAGATGCCGCAGGGAAGCCTTGTAGTTTTTGGGTTTCGTGCGGATGATCAGCTTGTATTTCTTGTTCCGCGGCTCATCGGTGTAGTAGACCCCACCATCCGGCGCGACATACTTGTAGATATCCGCGGTGGCCGGTGTCATGCTCAGCAGGACCGCGAACAATACCAGAATTTTGATGATTATCATAGCGTTACGATTTCTTCTTGACTGCCTTGAGATATTTGGTGATATCGTCCTTGGAAAAACCGATTTTCCTTGCCACCCTGTCCGCGTGGCTGACCCGGGATATTCCCTTGATCAATTTATAGGTCGGCGCATTTTTCGCAAACTGCACCTGTCTCGGCATGCCGATGCCCCGGCTGATAAAATTATCGACCAGCTGGTGATTATGGG
>JANEMG010000246.1 GCA_024511045.1 Gammaproteobacteria bacterium
GTTGATAATGATTTCAATACTGCGACCAAGCCTTCCAGACCCAGTTTGTAATAATCTGTCGTTGTGTACTCGATAATTTTTTTGTCATGTACAGAGAAGTTTTTCTTATATTCAATGCAAATGCGATAACGCATTGCAAAATAACACGCTATCCCATATGCTCCTATACTGGATGTTTTACCGGTCCTGAACCTGCAAGCGATCTGCCGTCGCATGATGAATATCCTGCCTGCGGCAGCGGTTATCTGCAATCATCACTGTTGCATTGCGGCAGGGTTTCGACTTGTCCGCCTGCCGTTTCCCGCATTTTAGAATGCCAGGCAACTTCCGGTGAAACATGCCCGGAACATCATAATAACAATACGCTGTTTCACGCACGAGTAAACACCTTAGCATGAGGAGATAAAATGAAAATCGGGATCCCCAAAGAAATTCATCACGGCGAAAAGCGCGTCGCGACGACCCCTCCGGTAGCCGAGCAGTTGCAAAAACTGGGTTTCAGTATTTTTCTCGAGACTGGCGCCGGCGATGGCGCGCATTTTTCCGATGAAGCCTATCAGGAATCGGGCGTAAAAATCCTTCCGGACGCAAAAACGCTGTGGCAGGAATCCGACCTGGTCATGAAGGTCCGCGGCCCGGAGAAACACCCGGAACTATCCATCGATGAAGTGGAACTGCTGCCGGAGGGCGGCCGCCTGATCAGTTTCATCTGGCCGGCGCAGAATGAACAGCTGATGCAGCGCCTGGCGGCAAAAAAATCCACCGTACTGGCCATGGACAGCATCCCCCGGATCTCCCGCGCGCAGAAATGTGACGCCCTCAGCTCCATGGCCAATATTGCCGGCTACCGTGCGGTCATCGAGGCCGCAGAGCATTTCGACCGTTTTTTCACCGGACAGATCACCGCGGCCGGAAAAGTGCCGCCGGCAAAGATCCTGGTCATCGGCGCAGGCGTCGCGGGCCTGGCGGCAATCGGCGCGGCCAAGAGCATGGGCGCGATCGTCCGCGCCTTCGACACCCGGCCCGAAGTGAAGGAACAGGTGGAAAGCATGGACGCCGAATTCCTGATGCTGGACTTCGAAGAGGACGGCAGCGGAACCGGCGGCTATGCCCAGACCCTGAGCAAGGAATTCATTGCCGCGGAAATGGAGCTGTTTGCCCGCCAGGCCATGGAAGTCGACATCATCATCACCACGGCATTGATCCCCGGCAGACCGGCGCCGGAACTGATCACCCCGGGCATGGTGGAAACCATGAAGCCCGGCAGCGTGATCGTCGATCTGGCCGCCGAACAGGGCGGCAACTGCAAATTGACCCAGGCCGACAAGGTCATCAGGAAACACGGCGTGACCATCATCGGCTACACCGACCTGCCCAGCCGCATGGCTTCACAGTCCAGCCAGCTGTATGCCACCAATCTGCGCCATCTGCTGACCGAGTTATGCCCGGAAAAGAACGGCGAACTCGATATAAATATGGACGACGAAATCATCCGGGGCGCAGCGGTCATCAAGGATGGCAAGATCACCTGGCCGCCGCCTCCGCCGAAATTGTCCGCGGCGCCAGCGCCGCAGACGGAAGCGCCGGCGATGCCCAAGGAACCGGTCGTGGAAAAAAAACCGCTTATCCCCCAGCAAGTCAGGCAGATCCTGCCGCTGCTGCTGGGCGGTCTGGTACTGTATGCCCTGGGCAATGTCGCACCGGAATCCTTCATGTCCCATTTCACTGTGTTCGTCCTGGCCTGCTTCGTCGGCTACCAAGTGATCTGGAATGTCACCCCCTCCCTGCATACTCCCCTGATGAGCGTCACCAATGCCATCAGCGGCATCATCATTATCGGCGCTCTGGTGCAGATATCGGCCCCCGGTTTTCTCATCACACTGCTGTCGGGGCTGGCCATTTTAATCGCATCGATCAACATTGCCGGGGGCTTTCTGGTGACCCGCCGCATGTTGGAAATGTTCAGAAAATAAGGGGAGCAAGAACATGTCTCAAGGTTTAGTTACGATGTCCTACATTGCCGCTTCCATCCTGTTCATCCTGAGCCTCGGCGGCTTGAGCAATCAGGAAACGGCAAGATGCGGCAATCTGTTCGGCATGATCGGCATGGCCATCGCGATATTCGCCACCGTGGCCAGCGATGCCGTCACATCCTACACCATCCTGATCATCGCCCTGTTGATCGGCGGTTTTATCGGCACCAAGGCCGCCTTCCAGGTGGAAATGACGCAGATGCCGGAACTGGTCGCCATCATGCACAGTCTGGTCGGCCTGGCTGCGGTATTCGTCGGTTACGCAAATTTCATCGACCCCACGGCAAGCCTTGCCGGTGTCGAAAAAACCATCCATGAAGTGGAAATCTACGTCGGCATCCTGATCGGCGCCGTGACCTTCTCCGGCTCGGTGGTGGCCTTCGGCAAACTCAGCGGCAGAATAAGCGGCTCGCCGGTCTTGCTGCCGGCCCGGCACTGGCTCAATCTGGGCCTGCTGCTCGCCTCCATCTGGCTGTGCTTCTGGTTTCTGGAAGGCGCCGAGACCGGCGGCGGCACCTTTGCCCTGCTCCTGATGACGCTGATTGCCCTGGCCTTCGGCGTGCACATGGTCATGGCCATCGGCGGCGCCGACATGCCGGTGGTGGTATCCATGCTCAACAGCTATTCCGGATGGGCGGCGGCGGCCACCGGTTTCATGCTCAGCAATGACCTGCTGATCGTCACCGGAGCCTTGGTGGGCAGCAGCGGTGCCATCCTCAGCTACATCATGTGCCGCGCCATGAACCGGCATTTCCTGAGCGTCATCGCCGGCGGCTTCGGCACCGGAACGGGCAGCACGGGCCCTGCAGCCACGGTGGAAGGAGAAGTGCAGGCCATCGATGCCGCGGAAACGGCGGAACTGCTGAAGGAGGCCAGGAACATCATGATCATTCCCGGCTATGGCATGGCCGTCGCCCAGGCCCAGCATACCGTCAACGAGATCACCAGGTTGCTGCGCAGCAAGGGGAAGACCGTCCGCTTCGGCATCCATCCCGTCGCGGGACGCATGCCGGGACACATGAACGTGCTGCTGGCGGAGGCGAAAGTGCCCTACGACATCGTCTATGAAATGGATGAAATCAACGATGATTTTCCCGAGGTGGACGTCTCCATCGTCATCGGCGCCAACGATATCGTCAATCCCTCGGCCCTGGACGACCCCAACAGCCCCATAGCCGGCATGCCGGTGCTGGAGTGCTGGAAAGGGAAAAACACCATCGTCCTGAAACGCAGCATGGCATCGGGCTACGCCGGCGTCGACAACCCGCTGTTCGTCCATGACAACACCCGGATGCTGTTCGGCGATGCCAACGACAGCCTGCAGGCCGTCTTGAAGGCCTTGAACGCCTGATTTTTCAAGTCTAAAGACACACAGAAGCCGCCGGGAATGATTTCCCGGCGGCTTCTGTGCTTTCTATTCTCCGACTGGAATGTGCCGGCAGCCCGGACGCTTCGGTGGTTTCCTTTCAGGGCCCACGACCTGCGCCAGCCGGTAGCTTCAGCCAAACCGGCCGTACAAACCAGCTATCAAAAATTCCAGCCTATTGTTCAACCTCCAGTCCGGACCGTTTCCAGACAGGAAAACCGTCCCGGTAATAGAAGACGCTTTTCCAGCCCCAATCCAGTGCTTTTTTGGCGGCGATGGAACTGGCCTGGCATCTGACGCCATTGCAATAGAAAACCACTTTCTCATTTTTTTTCACGATGGCGCTCAGGGTTTCACTGGTAAAGTTGTCATGCACGGGAAGATTGACGGCTCCGGGGATATGACCTTTTTTGTAATCTTCCGGCTTGCGCACATCGACGAATTTCACCCCCTTGTCCAGTAAACCCTTGGCCAGCATGGTATCGACCGTCGTCGCACCAATGACTTTGACTGGCGCAACCCCAGAAACGGCGATCCGGGAAAAACACAGCAGGAAAATCCGTAACAGTATTTTTTTCATGATGGACCTCTTTTTTTACATGGAAAATGTTCCGTCATCACTTTAACAAACAAACTCCCCCCGTGTGAATGTTTTGTTTTGCGTCAATCCGATCTATATACGTGTTATGCTCTTTGTGGTCGTTTACAGATGACCAACGTGGCGCCAATTTGAAGGCATAGCGAAACGACTCGGGCTCCTGTGGGTAGTCTGTTCCGGAAGACGCCGTGAATACATCCCTGCAGGCTTGACTTTGGGATCCCTGCCAAAGACACTTCCTCTACAGACCACCCATAGGTGCTTGTTTT
>JANEMG010000247.1 GCA_024511045.1 Gammaproteobacteria bacterium
GCACTAATTTATCCGCCATATTAGTCGCCTCTAATATTCATTGCTCCAAAAAATTGGGAAACTTCAGCTGCTGGATGAAACAACCACAGTAAATATCCACTTCTAAATTGCCTGTTCCTAGTGGTATATTAAGACCCGCAGAAATTTTGGAATATCTGCTCTCGCAACGTGCAGCGCATGATCACAGTTTCACCCTGTCGATCCACCCTGACTCGGTGTGCAGATGTCCAACATCAACACCATGATGAGCGAAAACCTCCATCAGTGACTATAAAAACAACCAGGAGAGTTTAATAATGAACAATGCAGGCGTCGATAAATCAAAACGCCAGTTCCTGACCACGGCCCTGACCGTGGTTGGTGCCGTTGGCGCGGGATACCTGGCCGTCCCTTTTCTCGCCCAGATGCAGCCCAGCACCAAGGCGGAAGCGACAGGAGCACCGGTAGAAATCGATATCAGTAAAATGGAGCCTGGACAGCTCATTCGTGTTGCCTGGCGCGGCAAGCCGGTCTGGGTACTGAAAAGAACTCCGGAAGTACTGGCAACATTGAAAACCCTGGAGGACAAACTCAGAGACCCCCTCTCCCAGGAATCGGAACAGCCTCAATCCAGCCAGAACCCCTATCGCTCCATCAAACCAGAGATCTTCGTCGCGATAGGCTTGTGCACGCACCTTGGCTGCTCGCCCACCTTCCGCCCGGAAGTCGCACCGCCCGATCTGGGGCCGGACTGGAAGGGTGGCTTCTTCTGTCCCTGCCATGGTTCCTGGTTCGACCTGGCCGGCCGGGTCTATAGCGGCGTTCCGGCACCGACCAACCTGGTTATCCCCCCCTATCGGTACGCAACTGATACCACCCTTGTCATTGGTGAGGAAGAAACGAAGGCGGCAGCATGAAACATCGCATCAACGATTGCGCAGACTGGTTCCTGGACCGCTTCGAACTGAGGGACTTCTGGAATGCTCATATGGCGCAGTACTACGCGCCGAAGAACTTCAATTTCTGGTATTTTTTCGGTTCCCTCGCGCTGCTGGTCCTGGTCAATCAATTCCTCACCGGCATCCTGCTGACCATGAACTACAAGCCGGATGCCGAACTGGCCTTCGATTCGGTGGAATACATCATGCGTGACGTCAGCTGGGGCTGGCTGGTGCGCTACATGCATTCCACCGGCGCCTCGGCATTTTTCATCATCGTCTATCTGCACATGTTCCGGGGCATCATGTATGGCTCCTACAAGAAACCCAGGGAACTGGTGTGGATCTTCGGCATGCTGATCTTCTTCTGCCTGATGGCGGAGGCCTTCATGGGCTATCTGCTGCCCTGGGGGCAGATGTCCTATTGGGGAGCCCAGGTCATCATCTCGCTGTTCAGCGCCATTCCGGTCATCGGCGACGATCTTTCGCTGTGGATCCGGGGCGACTACGTCGTGGCCGACGCAACCTTGAACCGCTTTTTCGCCTTCCATGTGATCGCCGTGCCGCTGGTCATGCTGCTGCTGGTTTTCCTGCACATCGCGGCCCTGCACCAGGTCGGCTCCAATAACCCCGATGGTATCGAGATCAAGCAGAACAAGGATATCAACGGCATCCCCCGCGACGGCATCCCTTTCCATCCCTACTATACGGTGAAGGACATCGTCGGCGTCGCCGTTTTCCTGATATTCTTCGCCACGGTCATTTTTTACATGCCGGAGATGGGTGGCTACTTCCTGGAACACGCCAACTTCATTCCCGCCGATCCGCTGAAGACGCCGGAACATATCGCCCCGGTCTGGTATTTCACGCCTTTCTACGCCATCCTGCGCGCCGTACCCGACAAGTTCGCCGGCGTCATCGCCATGGGCGGCGCCATCGTGGTGCTGTTCCTGCTGCCCTGGCTGGATCGCTGCGAGGTCAAATCGATCCGCTACCGCGGCGGCATCTACAAAAAGGCCCTGCTGCTGTTCGTCATCAGCTTTCTCGCCCTGGGTTATCTTGGCACGCAGCCGGTCACGCCTGCCGCCACCATTGCCGCAAGAATATTCACGATCATTTACTTCAGCTTCTTTCTGTTGATGCCGATCTATACGCGCTGGGAGAAAACCAAGCCGGTTCCGGCCCGCCTGACCCCTCAGCCGACGCTGGAGGAGCAGATTCCGGCAGTGATCGAGACATTCGATGAAATAACGGTCAAGGAACCCTTGCAAACCCCGGGGGGCATGACCATCCTGCCCAGGAAACCCAATCCAACCGGGATCTACAGCGTACTTGTTCGATTTGCCAAAAAACTCAAAGACAGCCTTGATTGATATGAAAAAAATAACCAATACACTATTGCTTTTTCTGCTGCCTTTTACCGCCTTCGCATCCGGCGGCGTGGAACTGCAGGAAGCAGACATCGACCTGTCCGACTCCGCCTCCCTGCAGCGCGGCGCCAAATATTACGTCACCTACTGCCTTGGCTGTCATTCCGCCAAACACATCCGCTATATCCGCATGGCGAAGGACTTTAACATCAGCAAGGAAAAGGTACTGGAGGAAATCGCCCCGGAAGGCAATGGCATCTATGAATCGATGATCACGGCAATGAATGCCCATGATGCCGAAAAATGGTTCGGCATCAAACCGCCGGATCTGTCGCTGATTGCCCGCTCCCGCGGTCCGGACTGGCTGGTCACCTACCTGAAGGGCTTTTATGTGGACAAGAGCAAGGTCCTGGGCGTCAACAACACCGTGTTCAAGGATGTCGGCATGCCCAATGTGCTCTGGCAGCTGCAGGGTGAGCAGAGACCGGTGTTCAAAAAAGCCGACGGCCAGACGACCATCGACAGGCTGGTGCTGAAAAAGCCCGGCACGATGACCGAAAAGCAGTTCGACCGCATGGTCAACGATCTGGTGAACTTTCTGGTCTATGTCGGGGAGCCGCATCAACTGGAAAGACTGCGCCTGGGGAAATATGTGCTGCTCTATCTGTTCATGTTCCTGATTCTCGCCTACCTGCTGAAAAAGGAATACTGGAAAGACATCCATTGATGCTTTCCGCTGACCGGGGAAACAGGGACGTTCCCTCCATCACAGGCCTTTTTCTCTGCCTGAATCTCGCCCCAATAATCTATTCCGACATGATATAATTCGCCATTTAGTCACCAATTTTCTATAAAGAGGTTGTGCTTCGTGGCAAATCTGAACACGCGGAAATCTGTAATGACCCTTTTCTCATCCCCCACCTGCGCGATGAGTCACAGCGCGCGCCTGGTCATGATCGAAAAGTCAGTCACTGCAGACATTGAATTTTACGATCCCAGCGACCCTCCGGAAGACCTGCTGGAACTGAATCCGACCGGCGTATCGCCAACTTTGATAGAACGCGACCTGGTTCTCTACGACGCCCGCATCATCATGGAATATCTCGATGAGCGTTACCCCCACCCGCCATTGCATCAAATGGACCCGGTATCCCGCGCCAACGCCAGAATGCTGATCAAACGCATCGACCAGGACTGGTACACACTGCTGGATGAAATATTGAATTCCGGGGAAAAGAAATCGGCCCGGGCAAAAAAAATGCTCAAGGAAAGTCTGCTTTCCGCCGTACCGGTGTTTGCGGCACGCCCCTATTTCATGAGCGACGAATTTTCCCTGATTGATTGCGCCCTGGCGCCGCTGCTCTGGCGACTGCCCAGCCTGGGCATCGACCTGCCCGGCCAGGGTGACCCCATCAAGGCCTATGCCGAGCGCATCTTTCAACGCGAGGCTTTTCAGGCCAGTCTGAGCAATGCGGAAAGGGACATGACCGGATTTCGCAAATGACCTCCCTGAAACCCTACCTGATCCGGGCGATCTACGAATGGATCGTCGACAACAGCCTGCCCCCGCACCTGTTGATCGATGCGGAGAACAGCGAGGCTGTTCTGCCCCTGGCTTTTATCGAAGACGGCAAAATCGTTTTGAACATCCGCCCCGAGGCGGTACAGGGTTTGTCCCTGGGCAATGAAAAAATAGAATTCGATGCCCGTTTTGGCGGCAAACCCATGCATGTCGTCGCCCCACTGCCTGCTATTTTGGCCATTTATGCCAAGGAAAACGGCAAGGGCATGATTTTTGACCATGACGACGATGACGCCCCCCCCTCCCGAAAGCAATCGGTCATCGGCAAAACCCACGTTGCGGGTTATAAAATAGGCCTCCTGGCTGCAAGCGATGCTGTGCATCATGGCTGCCGGAACATTGCTGCAAAAATTTA
>JANEMG010000248.1 GCA_024511045.1 Gammaproteobacteria bacterium
CACATTCAATGCCTGTTTGTGCAAGTCCTTCAACTTGATCCTAAAACGCTGCGTCTTGAGGCTTTGTAGGGCAACGGATGCAGCAGAAAATAGTGGGTAAAATGAACTCCGAAACTTTAGTGATCAAGATTCTGAAAAAATTGAAGGCGAAGGAAAACAGGCTCAGGGAGGCATTGGCCGCAGAGACCAGCCAGGAAAAGCGAGCGAAGCTGCAGAAGGAACTGGATATTATCCATGCGCAGCGGAAAAAGGGGATCAAGCTGCTCCGGGAGGATTGACGGATGATCCCCATGACTGTCCCGTTTGCAGCAATGGGCGATGGGATTGTATAACCCGTTAGCGTCTATCAACACCAATACAGGGGATGTTAAGGGCAAGAAAGCGGCAAATGCTATTGGCTTCTTTCTTCATCAATGCCTTGTGGTCATTGATTGAGCCGGCACTTCCCTGTGCCGGATCAGTTCCCGTCATTTTTTGACGGGAACTGACTACGGGTCATCTCATGGTGGCTGAACAGATTGGCTGTTGACTTTCTTTTTCACCAGGTCGATATGCAAAAGCAGGTTGTAGAGCTGATCCGCATAGGACAATGGCGTGTTGACCTTGATCACTTCCTCTTCTATTTGCGCCAGCCTGCGATTGAATTTTTTTCGCTGTTCGGGGCTCAGTTTTCCAGCGAAGGATTCATCGTCGATTTCCTGCAGCTCCTTATACCAGCGATAAATTCTTGATCTCACTCGCCAGCGGTAGAGCGGTGGCATGGTCTTGAACAACGGAAACATCAGGGCTAGTAGCGGGATCAGGAAAACCATCATGCGGTCGATAAAGATTGCGGCCCAAAAAGGCAGGTAGCGCATCAGGAACGGTGGACCAACCTTGTAAAAACGTTCGGCGACTTCGCTAAGCGGGTAGGCAGTCAGCTGCGACGCCGGAAATGTGTCGGGTGGGGAAAACAGATTCGCACCGCTGTGAATTTTTTTTGCTGCGCGCAGAAAGAGCACGATCAATGCCGAATGGAAGTCTTCTCTAACGACAAGATTTGCCGCTGGTGCAAGCATATTGACTGCTTGTGGGGGAATATTGCTGTGCAGGTCGATAATGCCCTCTGGCAGTGTCACCCTGGACAGGTAGGGCAGCAGTCTGTGGTAGGCATCGGCACGGTACAGATTGAACAGCATGACCTTTGGATCATGCAGCAGCGTCTGGATTACCTTGGCTTCCGCGGACGAAACGAAGATTGCAGCATCGATTTGATGTTTGCTCAGGCTGTCTGCAGCCTGCATGCCTGACAACGGCAGCAGCCCGGAATTCTCCCGAGTGACCTGGTTGCGTTCCAGCAGTTGTTCCGAGACCAGCTGGGTTCCGCTTCCTGCAGGACCGATGGCGACATGAAGTCCGATGAAATCGGCCAGATTTTTGGTCGAAACCTGTCTGTTGATGAAGATCCATACCGGTTCGTAATAGAGGCTGCCCAGGGAAACCAGGGCGTCATCGGGATTCCCCGTTCCTCCCTGCACAAAAGCGATATCGGCTTTATTCTCCAGCAGCAGGGCGATGTTGTTCTTCGAGCCGTTGCTGGTTATTATTTCGACGCTGATGCCTTCTTTGGCCAGTTCGTCGCGATATTTTTCCGCATACCGGTAGTAGGCGCCATTTTCCATCCCTGTGGCGATGATGATATGTTTTGGCGGTGCCGGGGAGACAAATCGTGCCGCAAACCAAAAACCAGCAATGACCAGGAAAACGGCAGGGGCGAAAGTAATGGCAATTTCCTTGTAGGATCGGCTTGCACGTCTGTCTGTCATGGTTCTGTCCCTGAGGAAGGATAAACGGTGAATGTAAGTAAAATTCCAGGGGCTGTCAATACATGAATGCAGGCATTTCCTTACTGGAAACTGCTAGACAGAATGAGCGGGATTGTGCGGGATGGACGCAATTGATTCTGATGGCGGCGGAACGGATGAGCTAAATCCGCGGTTAGTAATTTGCAGGGTATGCGCTTGCTACTTTCCCAATTCCTCCAGCAAGCCCGGTTTTGCGATACCCCAGCCCTGCGCATAGTCGACGCCGATTTCCATCAGCAGCTCCTGGATCTGCTGGTTTTCCACATATTCGGCGATAGTCTTCATGCCTAGGGAATGCGCGATTTCATTCATGGACCTGACCATTGCCACATCGGTACTGCTGTTGACGATATCCCTGATGAACGCGCCGTCTATTTTCAGGAAATCGACGTTCAGGTTTTTCAGGTAGGCGTAGGAGGAATAGCCGGTGCCGAAATTATCCAGGGAGAATTTACAGCCAAAGCATTTGATTTGTTTGATGAAATTCTCGACATGGACAAGGCTGTCCGCAGCAATGGTCTCTGTTATTTCAAAAGTGATTTTTTCCGTCGGGAACTCTGCTGCTTCTAGTCTATGGATGAGGAAGTCCAGGAAGGCTTCCGTATTCAGCGATTGGCCTGAAAGGTTGATGGCGAAGCCATCGATGCTGTTGAACCACCCGGAGTTTTTAGCAATCCAGTCGAATACCGTCTGAATGACCCAGCGATCGATTTCCGGCATGCGGCGGTTGTGCTCCACGGCAGGAATGAAGTCGTCTGGTGGGATGACGCTGCCATCGCGTTCCTTGATGCCAAGCAGAATTTCGTAATGGGTGTGCAAAGTCTGCTGTGGATCGACAGGAGCAATCATCTGACAACGTGCGAACAGGCGGTTTTCTGATAAAACCCTGTCGATTTGTCCTGCCCATTTATGGAGGTTGCTTTGTGCCTGCAGGCGCTGATCGTCCTCCTTGAAGACCTGAATATGGTTGTGGCCGGCCTGTTTTGCCGACAGGCAGGCGAGATCGGCTTTTTCCAGTACTTTGTCGATGGGGCGGTCATTGCTGAAAAAGGGTGCCAGGCCAATGGCGACGGCGATGGGATAGCTCTTTTCTTCCCATTCGAAGTGACAGTGGTTGATCTGGTCTCGCAATGTTTTGATGATGTCATGCCTTTTTTCCGGCAAACAGTGCTGCAGCAAAATGGCAAATGTTTTGTCGCCGATTCTGGCGAATAATTGCCCGTCCTTGAGCCGGCTCTGAATAAAGTCGCTGAATCGTAGCAGCAGCCTGTCACCAGCGGCCAAGCCGCAAGTATTGGTTATGATCCGAAAATTTTGTATTTCGATAAAACAGAGACTGTGTTGTGCATGATCCGATTGAGGGATTTTCTTAGCCAATTGCCGGATAAATTCCTTTCGGTTGGCCAGTTTCGTTACCGGATCGTGGGTTGCCGTGTAAACGAGTTTGTCATGCATTTTCTGCAGCATGCTATGGGTTGCCCTGTCCATCAGTGGCACGTCCAGACTTTCGGTCTTTCTGGCCGCGCCGCCGTGCATTTTTTCCGCCAGTGCCACGGGCTCCAGTTCCAGTCTTTTCTCACCACGGCGATTGACAAAAACGAACAGTTTTGGGTTTTTGCCGATCCAGATCAATTTCAACGCTTCAGGATCTTCCCTGTCGCTATTGAATGCCAGCCAGTCGCCGACTTTCAGTTGTGCAAGCAGATCGTTCCAGGTGTCTTCGCCCGTGGCGTTCTCGTATTTTTCCTGACCAGCCGCGGCAACATCGATCATCTTCACCGCTTTTCTGACCGGCGGTTGCCCTGTCCCCAGCAGGCAGGCCGATAATTCTTCGATAATCTGATCATGGACAAAGTTATTGGCGCAAACCGTCGTCAATTCACTGTCGATAAAATCCAGGGCTTCTTGAATAACATCATTATGGGCTTCGGTGAGGAACTGTTGATTGTTCAGCCAGGAAAGCAGCTGGTCGACGAGGATTAGTTTTCGCTGGCAATCTGCAGGGTTGTCATTGTCCAATTCCCCCAGCACCAACAGATGCTGCCAGCCGGCAAGCAGCAGTTTTTGCAGGATTTCCGGGATGGTTTTTCCGGCAATGCGCTGATCGATTTCGTTCTGTATTTTTTGCCTGGCCACCGCCAATGCCTGTTTATCTTCGCAAGTCGCGATGACGCGTTTGATATTGTTTTCCCTCGCTTTGGCGGCAGGATCGGTGATTGTCTGCAGCTGTTGGTCGACTTCGGCGAAAATATCCGGATTGTCGGCGGCCTGCTGAACGATGCGAGAGGTCAGTCGTGCCACTGTCTCCCTGATTTTCTGGTTGTGTATGCCATGGCTGGAAAATATGACCCCTTCCACTGTATCGATCC
>JANEMG010000484.1 GCA_024511045.1 Gammaproteobacteria bacterium
CGGCTTTGGATGAGAATTTTGCCAGGGTTTGCCCCAAACCCGGCAATCCCCCCGGAAATTCTCTGGTCACTGTGCTGCTGCGCATGGTGGCTTGAATAATTTCTGGGAAACTTCAGTTTTTAATCTGCATCAACAAATATCACAGGAAGATTTAGTTAATTTCCATAAATCCAATGGCTTGACAATTATTGGACAGGGTACATTGGGTTTCTTGGATTTTTCCATGTTGAATTTTTCTGGTCATGGGAAATGGACACGTTATATAGGTCGGGCAATCAGGTTTTTTGATTTGCCTTTATTGGTTTTGTATAAATTGCGGCTTAAGTTCTCAAATCCATTTCTATCTTCGTTTTATTACGTTGTTGCGGGAAGGCGGTAATTTGAAGCTGCTTTTGCATATAGCCGCCCTGAAAACCGGCGGGGCTGAGCGGCAACTGACCTATCTGGCCAAAGGGCTGGCGGGGAAGGGACACAAGGTGCATGTGGTGACGCTGTACCAGGGTGGAAAGTTCTGGGATGAATTGGCGAAAGATGGGTGCGTGATATTGCATAGCCTGGAACGCAGAAGCCGCTGGGACTTTCAAGTCATCTATAAATTGTGGCGTTATTGCAGGATGCATGAAATCGAAGCGATGCTGGCATTGTTGCCGGTCAGCTCCGTCATTGCCGCAATTCCCTCCATTTTGTGCCGAATCCCGCTGATTATGGGAATTAGAGCATCTAATATGAATTACCCCTTGGGATCCAGGGTTTATTTGAAGGCTGAACGCATTTTGGGCAACCGTTTTGCCGCTCGATTTGTAGCAAACTCCCATGCGGGTGAAGCTTATCATCGACAATTGGGGTATGCGGAAAACAAATTACTGGTTATAGCCAATGGCCTGCAGTTTCCTGATCGGCTGTTTACCAAGCCTCTGACAAACAATAAACCGGTAAAAATTGGCTTTGTCGGCCGCCTGGATCCAATGAAAGGGATCCCGGTTTTGCTTGAGGCAATGGTTCTGGTATTGAAGGAAATTCAGGTCGAACTGGTTATATACGGTGAAGGAGATCCCGCTTATAAAGCACGATTGCAGCATCTTGCAGCCGGTCTGGGTCTTGCCGGTGCAGTAAGTTTTTCAGGCTGGGCAGAAGACGTCTGGTCTGTTCTGGACAGCATGGATGTGTATGTTTCCTCATCATCATATGGCGAAGGAATGTCCAACACATTGATGGAGGCGATGGTTTCTGGCAGGGTGATCATAGCCACGGATGTAGGCGATGCCAGAAAAATGCTGAGCGATGATGGTCAGGTGGCTGGTTTTATCGTTTCTCCCGATGATCCTGAAGCATTGGCACAGGTAGTTGTTTCGGCACTGCAAAACACTCAACTCTGCATCAGCAGGGCTGAACGGGCAAAGCAGATCGCACAAAAACGTTTTTCATGCACAGTCATGGTGGATCAATACGAGCGAGTGTTCCATGAACTTGTTTCGGCCAGTAATTGACTGGTTGGCAATGATGAGAAAGGCGAAACAAATAAATATATTCCAGAGCGAAGTAGAAGAAAGCAGACGATTCGAGTCTGGCAAGGATTGGGTCGCAGTCCTTAAGGTTCTGGACGATGATCGCATTGCAGAATCCGAGAAACCCTTCCAATCGGTGCACAACAAGCGTGTCGCTACCTCGTGATAGATTTTGGGACATCCAAGTCTCCAAAATCGACTCGCCAACGCGACAGCCATTATTGCCCCGGCCGTCCTGCGTCCGTGCCGCTTCGCCACATCTTCGTAAACTCGGC
>JANEMG010000019.1 GCA_024511045.1 Gammaproteobacteria bacterium
GAAATTCTCTGGTCACTGTGCTGCTGCGCATGGTGGCTTGAATAATTTCTGGGAAACTTCAGTAATAATAGTCCCCACACCGGAATTCGCCTTGCCTGTTCACTGGCAAAACAACTGAAGCCTTGCCGTTCCGAAAGCGATGCTCTTACTGCGCATGCATGACAGTCTGGCGAATCAAGGCAGCAGCTTCTCGCCAGCCCACAAACCCGCTATGGTTTCCCGCTCGCGGATCAGGTGCGTCTGCTTCCCGTCCACGAGGATTTCCGGCGCCCGCGGCCGGGAATTGTAGTTGGAACTCATCGTGAAGCCGTAGGCGCCGGAGGAGCGCACCGCCAGCAGATCACCCTCCTGGATTTCGAGGAGCCGGTCCTTGCCCAGAAAATCGCCGGTTTCGCACACCGGTCCGACGATATCCCAGAGCGCGGCATCGCCACCGGCATTCCGGTCGACCGGAACGATTTCCTGCCAGGCGTTGTACAGTGCGGGACGCAGCAGGTCATTCATGGCCGCATCGACAATGGCAAAATTCTTCTCCGCGGTGACTTTCAGATATTCGACCCGGGTCGCCAGAATGCCGGCATTGCCCGCGATGGCGCGCCCGGGCTCCAGCAGCAGTTCCATGCCCTGATCATCCATTCTGTCGAGAATGGTCTGAACATATTCCGCCGGCTCCGGCGGCTGCTCGTCGTCATAGCGGATACCCAGGCCACCGCCCAGATCGATATGCTGTATGGCTATGCCCGCCTGCCTGAGATTCGCCGCCAGCTGCAGCACCTTGTCCAGGGCGTCCAGAAACGGAGCCGTGTCGGTGAGCTGCGAACCGATGTGGCAATCGATGCCGACGATGTCGATATGCGGCAAAGCCGCGGCGCGCCGATAGACCTCCGGAGCCTGCTGGATGTCGATGCCGAATTTGTTTTCCTTCAGCCCGGTGGAGATGTACGGATGGGTCTGGGCGTCGACATCCGGGTTGACCCTGATCGACACCGGCGCGATGCAGCCCAGCTCACCGGCAAGCCGGTCGATGCGCTCGATTTCCGTATCGACTTCGACATTGAAGCAGCGAATTCCGGTCTGCAGGGCGGCGCGAATCTCGTCCTCGCGCTTGCCGACACCGGAAAAGACGATTTTTTTCGGATCACCGCCGGCAGCCAGGACTCGCTGCAATTCCCCGACAGAGACGATATCGAAACCGGAGCCCAGACGCGCCAGCAGATTCAGAATGGCGATGTTGGAACAAGCCTTGACCGCATAGCAGATCAGGTGCGGGTGACCGGCAAAGGCCTGGTCGAAGGTCCGCCAGTGCCGTTCCAGCGTGGCCCTGGAATAGATATAGCAGGGCGATCCATATTCCCGGACGATGCTTTCGACGGCAACGTCTTCAGCATACAACTTGCTGCCGCGATAGTTAAAGTGATCCATGGTTATTGTTCTTCGTCAGATTGTTTCGGGACATGAATCGGCGGTTCCTCATCGGGAAGATACAGCGGCCCGGTCTGGCCGCAGGCGGAAACCAGCAGCAGGGGCAGCAGCGCGGCAAAAACGTGACGGAATTTTTTCATCGATTAATTCATTTATAAATGACCGCAGGCAGCCATGTGGCCAGCTGCGGATAACAGGCGAGAATGGCCAGCATCAGCAGCTGGATGGCGATAAAAGGCATGACGCCGCGGTAGATCTGTCCGGTGGTCACTTGGGCAGGTGCGACGCCGCGCAGGTAGAAAAGGGCGAAGCCAAAGGGCGGCGTCAGGAACGAGGTCTGCAGATTCAGCGCGATCATGATCCCCAGCCAGACGGGATCGATGCCCATGGCCAGCAGCACCGGACCGACGATGGGCACGATGACGAAGGTGATTTCGATAAAATCCAGGACGAAACCCAGCAGAAACATCACCAGCATGACGGTAAAAATGGCGCCAATTTCCCCTCCCGGCAGATCCGACAACAGATCGATGACCATGGTATCGCCATCGAAGCCGCGAAACACCAGGGAAAACAGCGCTGCGCCGATCAAAATCATGAACACCATGCTGGTGACCTGCGTGGTGCTGAGCATCACCTCCCGGAGGATCTTCAGACTGCATTGCCCGCGCAGCAGGGCCAGCAGCATGGCTCCGACCGCACCCACCGATGCCGCTTCGGTGGGCGTCGCCAGCCCTCCCATGATGGACCCGAGCACAGCCACGATCAGCAGCAGCGGCGGCAGCAGACTGCGCAGCAAATGCCAGAAAATGCCGTGCGCGTCAGTTGGCCGGTCAGGGATTTCGGCCGCCGGCATCAGCCCGGGACGCAGCCAGGCGGTAATCACGATATACAGCAGATAGAGCAGCACCAGGCCGATTCCCGGCAGCAGGGCGCCGGCGAACAGGTCCCCCACCGACACCGTTTCCGGCGCGAAGATGCCCATGTCCAGCTGCGCTTGCTGGTAGGCGGAGGAAATGACATCACCCAGCAGCACCAGGACGATGGACGGCGGGATGATCTGCCCCAGGGTGCCCGAGGCACAGATGGTTCCGCAGGCCAGCGCCGGATCATAGTGATTCTTGAGCATGGTCGGCAGCGACAACAGACCCATCGTGACCACGGTCGCACCGACGATGCCGGTGCTAGCCGCCATCAGCATGCCCACCAGCGTGACGGCGATGCCCAGACCGCCGCGCAGCGAGCCAAACAATGCCGCGATGTCCTGCAGCAGGGTTTCGGCAATGCGCGCCTTCTCCAGCATCACGCCCATAAACACGAACAACGGCACCGCGATCAGCGTGGTATTGCCCATGATGCCATACAACCGGCTGGGCAGCGCACTCAGGAAAGCGGCATCGAACACCTCCAGCTGCAAGCCCAGCAGCGCGAAGCCCAGGGCCGTACCGCTCAATGCGAAGGCCACCGGATAGCCGGAAAGCAGCACCACGAACACGGCCAGAAACAACCACAGTGCCATATAATCCATCATCGGTCAGGTTCGGTAATGGCCAGGGCGACGAGCAGGCTGCGCGCCGCCTGGGCCAGCCCTTGCAAAATCAGCAATACCGCCATGGCGGGAATCACCGCCTTGAGCAGATAGACCCCGGGCAGCCCCCCGGAGCTGTGCGATGCTTCGCTTACCGACCAGGAATTGAGTACATAGTCCCAGCTGCTCCAGAGGATGAAGCCGGCCACCGGCAGCAACAGCAGCAGGGTACCGAAAAAATCGATCCAGGCACGCACTCGCGGGCTGCATTTTTGATAGATGATATCCCCCCGTACATGGGCGTCGTGCTTCAAGGTGTAGGCGGCCGCCAGCATGAACACCAGGGCATGCATGTAGGCCACCGATTCCTGCATGGCGATCCAGCCGCTATTGAAGGCATAGCGCAGTACCACGACGCCGAAGGTCACCAGCACCATCAGCAGCGTCAGCCAGGAAACGCAGCGGCCCAGCCACTCGTTGACGGCATCGGTTATGGCGATGGATTTTTCAATGACACGGATGATTGACTGGCGCATGGATTCAACAGGTCTGGATGAGAGAGGAATTTTAACTGAAAAGCCGCCCGGGAAAAAATGTTTGCACGGTCATTGACGGAAACAGCAAGCTGAAAGCCACGCCAGTCACCGGCATCGTTCTCATTTTCCAGGCTGCCGGGGCACGCTGGTCGTTGAATTTTGGCCTCAGGGCCAGACAATTGTTCGGCATATGCCGCGCCAGGTAAAAAAGGAGTCGTCAAAACGCCTGTTGCATCGCTGTCTCGCCCAGGATTTCTCCGGCTGGTCGAAATGATAAAAAACCCTGATTACGCATCACCAGCAGCTTTGCTGAAAACCTGTAATTATTGCCATCTCGACCACAAGAGGCCAGAGTAGTTACAACCCAGGTATATAAACCCAGGTATATAATGTAACAGTTTACGTCTATAGACAGCCATCCATGGGCTGTTTATGGATACTCGAATTCAACCCTGAGGGGAATCACAACCATGCTCGACTGGCAGATCATCACGGAAAAAATCCAGCAGTCCACAGGCCGGCCCTTTCAGCTGCTCGCGACCCATGCCGTCGGCGGCGGCTGCATCAATACGGCCTATCGTCTCGAAGGCAGCGATGCGGATTATTTCGTCAAACTGAACCGTCCAGACCGGCAGGCGATGTTTGCCGCCGAATATGCCGGCGTCGAGGAAATGGCCGGCTGCGCTGCAGTTCGGGTACCCGAAGCAATCGCCCATGGAAGCACCGCGGAGCATGCCTTTCTGGTCCTGCAGTATCTCCCCCTGCATCCCAGAAGCACTGCCAGCGACCGGCTGCTGGGCCGGCAGCTGGCAGCGCAGCATAGCGTACAGCAGCCCTTTTTCGGCTGGCGCCAGGACAACACCATCGGCAGCACACCACAGATCAACCAACGCTGTTCCGACTGGGTGGAATTCTGGCGCGACCAGCGCCTGGCATTCCAGCTGCAACTGGCGGCGGAACACGGCCATGGAGGAAAGCTGCAGAAGCTGGGTGAACGGCTTTGCGCCAGCCTGGAAGCTTTCTTCAGCGACTACAGCCCGCAACCGGCCCTGCTGCACGGCGACCTGTGGTCAGGCAACGCCGCTGCCGATGCGCAGGGCCAGCCGGTCATTTTCGATCCGGCCTGCTATTATGGCGATCGCGAGGCCGATCTGGCCATGACGGAACTGTTTGGCGGCTTCAGCAGCGATTTCTACGCGGCCTACAAGGAAGCCTGCCCGCTGGACCCGGGCTACGCTGTGCGCAAGGCGCTGTACAATCTCTATCATGTCCTGAACCACCTGAATCTGTTTGGCGGCGGCTACCGTGGACGGGCGGAAGCCCTGCAGGAGCAATTGCTGGCAGAGCTGGGCTGACGTTGAATCGGCGATGCCTCTACCGCTTTGGCATCGCCCCCCCATCCACGGGATGTTCGACGGCAAAGGCATCCTGCCGCATTCGACGACGCTTCACAGGACGACCCCGGGAACAATGCGCTTCAGGATCATTTGACGCAATCCACCTTCAGTGATTTGGTCTTTTTGTGAAAATTGTATTCCCCCAGATGATGGATCATTGAATTGGGACCGAAAATGAGCTCGGAATCCTCCTTGATATCCTCCTCGGTAATGCCCAGCGAACGCATCAGAACCGGAAATTTGGACATCTCCGTCAAGGTCAGCTTGTAGTTGATGTTTTCGTAGACCGTCACCTTGGCTTTCGGTCCCACGACGATGCTGTCGATGCGCTCCGACCAGTTCTCGCCTTTGACATTGCGCAGATTGGGAAATTTTTTTGGCCCTTCGACGCGAAAATGATCGCCGATGAATTGCGCGTACTCGTAAAACTCCGCCCAACACTTGGGGTCTTTGGCAAACGCGCTGCCGTTTGCCCCCAACAGCAGCAGCACGACGGCAATCAGCGCTGTGCCGCCACGCGACCGAATTGTATTTCGTTTCATAATCTTTTCCTTCCTTCAACCGGGTTTACAGAAAGCATAGTGACAATCGCTTGCCCTGGCACGTTATTCTGTGTCAGGACACGCAAATCGCCGACCACGATGAGACGATCAGGCAAACCGCTGCAGTTCAGGCAATGATCACCAGAATGCTTCGCAATTGCCCTGCTGCCCGGCGGCATTTTTGGCAATTGCAGCACACCAGCGCCTGGCATTTGCTTCGTCAACCTATTTTTATCACATAACCAGAGGATTTCCTATCCGGAGGATGCAATTTCCCGGCTGCCGATGGCTTGCCCCGACCGCTTTCAGCATACTTCGTCCAGCCGGCAATCAGGACAGGAGTGTCTTCAAATGCGCCAGATTGGCTTTGCCGCGCTGTTTCTGCAGCTCCGGATCCAGCGGCTTTTTTCCCGGCCATTGCAGGTCCTCTTCGGGTAGTTCCGCGAGAAACCGGCTCGGCTCGCATTCGCTGATCTCCCCGTAGCGTTTGCGATGCGTGCAATAGCTGAAGGTACAGGTCTGCTGGGCGCGGGTGATGCCGACATAGGCCAGACGGCGCTCCTCCTCCAGTGTACCGGATTCCAGGCTGTTCTGGTGCGGCAGCAGATTCTCCTCGAACCCGACCAGAAACACATGCGGGAATTCCAGCCCCTTGGCAGCATGCAGGGTCATCAGACTGACCCGGTCGCCCGCCTCGTCCTCCTGGCTGCGGTCCAGGATGTCGATCAGCATCGCCTTGGCGATCACGTCGGCCACGGACACCTGGGTGGTGTTTTCCCTGTTCGCCAGCTTCTTCAGCCATTCCAGCAATTCAGTGACATTGTTGATCTTGCGTTCGGCGGCCTGCTCGGTGGAGGCATTTTCTCTCAACCAGGCAGGATAACCGATCTGGTCGACAAATCTTTCGATGGCGGCAAAGGGTTCGCTGCCTTGCAGTTCTGCCGACATTTCCTCGACCCAGGCTGAAAATCTCTGCAGCCGCTTCAGACTGCGCTCCGGCAGTTGCCGGGCCAGGCCCAGCTCGCGGCAGGCGGCATACAGACTGATATGGCGCTGGTTGGCATAGGCGCCCAGTTTTTCCAGCGTGGTCGGGCCGATTTCCCGTCGCGGGGTATTGATGATGCGCAAAAAAGCGGCATCGTCATCCTGATTGACGAACAGGCGCAGGTAGCCGAGGATGTCCTTGACTTCCGCATAGGCAAAGAAGGAGGTGCTGCCGCTGATGAAGTAGGGTACATTGTTTTCCCGGAGCATTTGCTCGAACAGTCTGGACTGGTGATTGCCCCGGTACAGGATGGCATAATCCTGATAGCGGCCGCCGTTCTTGAACTTGTGATGAATGATTTCCGAGACGATCTGCTTGGCTTCCAGCTGTTCATTCCTGTGGCTGAGCACCCGCAAGGGATCACCGAAGCCGAGATCGCTCCAGAGGTTCTTCTCGAAGACATGGCTGTTGTTGGCAATGAGCCGGTTTGCGGCCTTGAGAATGCGTCCCGACGAGCGGTAGTTCTGCTCCAGTTTGATCACCTGCAGGCGGGAAAAATCCTTTTGCAGGCGCGCCAGATTCTCCGGCTGGGCACCGCGCCAGGCATAGATGGACTGATCGTCGTCGCCGACCACGGTGAAACGCCCCAGCTTTCCGGCCAGCAGCCTGACCAGCTGATACTGGGTGATGTTGGTATCCTGATATTCATCCACCAGCAGGTAACGGATCCTGTTCCGCCATTTTTCCAGCGTTTCCGGCGACTGCTGCAGCAGCGCTACCGGCAGCAGGATCAGATCGTCGAAATCCACGGCGTTGTAGGCCTGCAGATGCCGGCAATATTCGCCATAGAGCCTGGCCGCGGCGGCATCCTCACCTGTGCACCGGACAAGGGCCTGGTCGGCGCTGACGAAAGCGTTTTTCCATTGCCCGATGCGCCGCGCATAAAAATCGCACTGCTCGATCTCGAACCCCCCATCGTCATGATTGACCAGACTGCGCAGCAGCGTGTTCTTGTCCTGCTCGTCGAACAGGGTGATGCCCGCCTTGTAGCCGAGCTGGCGATGCTCCTTGCGCAGGATATCCAGGCCCAGGGCATGGAACGTGGAAATCCGCAGACCGCGCGTCTGGGCGCCATCCAGCAGCCTGGCGACACGCCCCTGCATTTCCCGGGCCGCCTTGTTGGTGAAGGTGACCGCGGCGATATTCCGGGCCGGCATGCCCTGCCGGATCAGGTGGGCGATTTTTTCGGTAATGACCCGCGTCTTGCCGCTGCCGGCGCCGGCCAGTACCAGCAAGGGCCGGTCGACGGTCTGTACAGCGGCTTGCTGCTGGGAATTGAGTGTTGCCACGTAGGATCGTATTGCGCTGGTAATTATCGGAATTTGCCTGCGGCCATGTTCAACAGCGCTGCGGGAACTGCAGCGCCGCAGCCGGGCCGGAAAGGTGACCCGAATCACGGCAAAAGGGCTGCATCATAAACGAGATCGGCAGCGATATCCAGCACCTCCGACAAGCCGTCCTGGCGTCATTTGCCGGCAGCGCCGGCGATGCCGGCGGCCGTGACCGGAAATTTTTTTCTGCCCGCCATCCTGGCGATGCTGGGACCACCCAGACAGGCCAGGTCATCGAAATCCCCGGCCATGGCCAGAATCTCGCGCTGCAGATGGCGGCGTTGCCCGGCATCCATCTGCCTGGAAAACTGGTAGAGCAGTTCGATGGTGGCTGCGGCATTGTCATCCAGGCGTCGTTGATAGACATCCGATCGCAACCTCTCCGGATGCAGGAGCAGCTCTTCGATTCCGGCCCGAAACGCCGCTGCATCGCGGCGCAGTTCCAGCAGTTCCCTCAGCCTGGCCTGCCATTTCCAGCGCATCTGCCAGCCTTCCATGCCCAGCGGCTGGAAACATTCGACCCAGACATCCACCAGCTGCAGCTGGCCTGGCTGAAGCTCGCCAAACCATTTCTGCAGCTCGTCGGTGATGCTTTCCCGGTATTCTTCCTGCAGTTCGGCGGCAGACAGTTCCTGGTAATCGACCAGCCATTGCCGGTTTTTATCCGTCAGGCTGTGCAGCAGCTCCTGCAGCTGCTCCCGGTTTGCCGTCAACAGCAGTTCGCTGAGCACAGGACTGGCCTTGCGCATCAAGTCGAACCAGTAGGCGATGATGCGCAAACGGAAATCATCCAGATCGGCGCGGCGCATCTGGCCGCTCTGGAAACGGCTGTTGGCCTCGCGCAGCAAACCGGCATATTGGTCAAGATGCGACGCGCAGTGCCATGCCAACAGTTCTTCCACCTGCTCTTCCAGGTAGTTGCGCTGCGCCGTGGAAAGCTGCATGTAGGTTTCCAGATAGAAAGGCAGCAGCCAGTCCAGCTGCCGATAGGCGATTTTCACCCGGCTGCAGCTGCTCAGCAGCAGGATCATCAACACGATCGACAGATAACGTTTGATTTTCACGGTGGAGGCACGATGGCAGCATGGCAATGGTCAGGACCCTATCAATTGACAAGACAATGGCCGCGAAAGTTTATTTTTTCCTTACCGGCAATCGCCGCCTGCAATACCTCAGCGGGTAAGACTTCTATCCAGCTTGCGGTAGCCGATCGCTTCACTCAAATGCATGGGCTCTATCGCTTCCGACCCGCCCAGATCGGCGATGGTCCTGGCCAGCTTGAGAATGCGGTGATAGGCGCGATGGGACAACCCCAGCCGGGTCATGGCCTGTTCCAGCAATTGATGTCCCTGCTCGGTCAGCACACAGAACTGTTTGATTTCCGCCACCGACAGGGCCGCATTGGCTTTGCCGCTGCGGGAAACAGCAATGTTCCGGGCGGCGATCACCCGTTCCCGGATCATGGCGCTGCTTTCCTCGCCTCCCGGCGCCCCCCTGCGCAGCACCTCATGGCTGATGCGGGACACCTCCAGGTGCATGTCGATACGGTCCAGCAACGGCCCGGAAATCCTGGCATGATAACGGGCAACCTGTTCCGCGGAACAGTGGCAGCGTCCCGAGGCATCACCAAGAAAGCCGCAGGGACAGGGGTTCATTGCCGCCAGCAGTTGAAAGCGGGCCGGAAAGTCGGCCTGCCGGGTGGCCCTGGAGATGGTGATATGACCGGTTTCCAGGGGCTCTCTCAGAACCTCCAGAACCCTGCGGTCGAACTCCGGAAGTTCGTCCAGAAACAGGGTGCCGTTATGGGCCAGGGAAATCTCGTCCGGCCTGGGATTGCCGCCACCGCCGACCAGCGCCGCCGCCGAAGCGGTATGATGGGGGCTGCGAAAGGGCGGCCTGCGCCATTCCCGGATATTCAGACCGACATCGCTGATGGACGCAACGGCTGCGCTTTCCAGCGCCTGTCGTTCGCTCAGCGGCGGCAAAATGCTCGGCATTCTGGCCGCGAGCATGGATTTGCCAGTGCCCGGCGGACCCAGCATCAGCAGGTTGTGCATGCCGGCCGCGGCGATTTCGAACGCCCTCTTGACATGAAACTGCCCATGTACATCGGCAAAATCCAGCGTACCGTCGTCATCCTGGCTATCGATTCGCTGCGGTTCCGCAGTGATGACCTGGCGTCCGGTCAAATGCGCACAGACATCCAGCAAATGCCCGGCCGGCAGGGTTTGCGCAGCATTGACCAATGCCGCTTCGGCAAGGTTTTCCCTGGGCAGAATCAGCTGCCTTCCGGCATCACGGGTCTGCATCGCCACCGGCAACACCCCCTTCACGGGGCGCAGTTCACCGCCCAGGGACAATTCCCCAAGAAACTCGTATTGCTCCAGAGCGTCCTGCGGGATCTGCCGGGAAGCGGCCAGCACTCCCAAGGCAATAGCCAGATCGAAGCGTCCGCCTTCCTTGGGCAGATCGGCCGGCGCCAGATTGATGGTGATGCGCTGGGCGGGAAAATCGAAATTGGAATTCAGGATTGCACCACGCACCCGGTCCTTGCTTTCCTTGACCGCGGTTTCCGGCAGCCCCACGATGCTCAGACTTGGCAGGCCGTTGGAAATATGTACTTCGCCGGTGATCAGCGGTGCTTCGATTCCTGAGCGGCCACGACTGTAAAGGATAGCTAAGGGCATGGTGGACAGGGTCGGATGCGGTTGATGCTGGCGGAGAAAGTCTGCTCGGAACCGGCCGGCATTCATAGACATCCATCCAGCGGGTGCCTGTGCAAGGAAAACAACCAATGCGATTGACTGTTTTCTTCACTAACAATGCCTTGGGTCCATTTCTGCTGTCGGCACATCCCTGTACCGGATGAGCGCCCCTTTATTTACAGGCGATTTACAGGCGGACACGAATTCTAAGCATAGACCAACATCACGCACTCCGGTGTGGAGTCACGGCAAACCGGACGCTGTCTGCTGGCAACCGGCCGCCCATGCCGCACCCCTGAAGCACTCGTCGCGCCTCAGTTTTCGCTGTCGTCCTGCTTCTGCGGCGCCGGTCCGGACTCCATATCGGCGACTTTTTTTTCCAGATCTTCGAGTTTCTGCCGGGTTTTCGCCAATACCGCTTTTTGCACCTCGAACTCTTCCCGGGTGACCAGATCCATTTTTCCTAGCACGCTCTGCAAAACAGCCCGGAAATTTTTTTCCATGTCCTCCTTGAACTGGCTCAAACCTGGTGGCAGGGAATCCGCCAGGCGGCTGGTAATTTCGTCTATCGCTTTGGGATTGAACATAAGTGGTTTCTCATCGGTTGAAAAATTAGAAGAAAAATCGTCATTCTGCGGCCATGGCCTGTTTGAAAAACTCGGGTTGGGCCAGGGCGGCACTGTGAATGTCGTGGTTATAGTAACGGGTGGCAAAGGGTTTGCCGGCGGCATCTTCCCGGCGAAACGACTGCAGCGGAACATTGCCTGCCATGGTCACCGTCCACCAGCCGGAAGGATATACGCATTGCGGAAAGAACAGCGCCTGCCGCCGAGCGAACCCCGCATCCTGCATCGCCCTGCGCATATTCCCGATGATATCGAGATGCAACAATGGCGATTCGCTCTGCTGGACGAAAATGCCATCATCACGCAGGCAACGACGACAGTCCCGGTAGAAATCGGCACTGAACAGACCTTCCGCGGGCCCGACGGGATCAGTGCTGTCGACGATGACAATATCGACGCAGTCTGCCGGCGCATCACGAACCCAGGCGATGCCATCGATGAAATGCAGCTGTGCACGCGGGTCGTCATTGGCTGCGCAGAGCTCGGGAAAATATTGCTCGGCCAGACGGGTGACCCGTTCATCGATCTCGATCTGCAGAACCGCTTCGACCCCGGAGTGCTTGAGCACCTCCCGGAGCGTTCCGCAATCGCCGCCGCCGATGATCCAGACCTCTTTCGGCGCCGCATGGATGAACAGTGCCGGATGGCTGATCATTTCATGGTAAAAGAAGTTGTCTTTGCTGGTCAGCATGATGCAGCCATCGATCACCATCAGGTTACCAAAACTCTCCGTGGCATAGATTTCGATATGCTGATAGGGCGACTGTTCCTCATGCAGCTTCTCCCTGATCTGCAGGGAAAAGGCACTGTGCATGAACTCTTCATGCTCGGTAAACCAGTGCCTGGAAGTATCGATCATATCCTGTTCCTGACGTTTCCTGTTCCTGACGTTAGAGCGGCATGCTGACTGCACCTCGAAACAAACGGTTCCAGTACTGCTGAAGCGGTCAACGGCCAATGACAGGCCGGTTTTCCCATGCCCCATTCCACCGGTCATGCCGAACATTCCTGCAAGGCCATAACCCTCCTGATTGCCCACAAGCTTCAGCCATTTCCCAAAATGAAAAACCGCGGTCGATCAATGCCAAGTCATCATTGTCATTTCGACCAGCGGGAGAAACCTTGAGCGCTATACAAGTACTCAGGCACCACACCTGATGCCGGGATGACAGGAGTCAGATGACTTCAGCAAAGCTGAGGGGCATTCCCAATCAGGCAACCCTTTGTACATTCGCGCTATGACTTGCCTTCCTGCTCCTGGTCCTTTTGTTGTTTTTGCCCCTTTTCATCTTCTTCCGAATACCAGATAGGATTGTAGCGGTCTTCCGGGGTCAATTTGCCGACTTCGCTGGGATAGATATGCCAAAAAGACTTGTCGATCGCGGCGTCCTTGTAGTTCTCTTTCTTGGAATGGGTGAAAGGACACCACCAGTTTTCCACCAGCTTCACCAAATAGGCGTGCCATTCAAACAACGCCACGCTGACCGGGCAATACCAGGTGCAGTTGAAAATCCAGAACAATCGGGACTGCGTCGGGCTGACGCTGTAGCCCGGCCGCATGATTATCTGGGATTTCAGATTGTAGCGGTGACTTTTCCGGTCGGGCAGAAAATCAGACAGCGTCTTGATATTTTCCGCCCCCATCAATTTCAAATGCAGATAGGAAATATAGGCGCTGAAAAAAACGAATGGCATGGTGATGATAGGCACATAGATCAGCAGCACCCCATAGATCTGTTGAATCAGCGTCAGTTTTTTGTGGTTCTCGCCGATGCAGACGCGGTTGCTGCATGACGACGACCCTTCGCAAGCCTTCATTTTTTACCTCCAATTTGAAACTAATGATGATATTCCCGCTGGAAAGATGAAGATACAGTGTCCGCACGCATCACACCCGCTTTCGGTGAAAGTGCTGGTGATGTGCGAGGAAATATAATACCCACCGGAAACCCGATCAACAGCAATAGCCGATGCCGCTGCCAAATAACCGATCATTCTGTCACAGATCGTGAAAAATACAAAATGAATGGCGCCCTGTTCTGCTATTGAAAGGGCGCATATTTTGTCACCGCCAAGGCAATCATCGCTGCATAGCCGAGCAAGGCTCCGAGCAAAGCCAGCCAGCGCAGTTGGGTCTGACTACGCATCGCCGCCACGCCCAGACCGATATAGATCAGCAAGGCGGCCATTTTCATGACCAGCCAGTCATATTCCCTGGACAACCAGTGATATTGATAAACCAGCATCAAGCCACTGACAAGCAGCGCCGTATCGATGACATGAGGAAAGATTTTCAGCCACTTTCGTTGCAGCTGCAGCGGATCGATGACACGCATCGTGAAACGGTAAATATACTTTCCGCACTTGAAAATTTAGCAGCCAGAAACAGCCGGCTAATAGAAACATATCACATATTAACAAATGCTTACGGCATTTTCTGGTGCTACTGTTTTGCTAAATTATGATTTGCCAACGGCATAAAACCGGATAAAGAACAGGCCGCAAGAAAGATGTGTATGATTTTCAGAGTCATGTAAGTAGAGGTAAAAGCAAAACTCGAAAAGCCAGTGAATTTTTTGGCTAACTGGCGCCAAAACAAGGGGATAAGGAGGGGCGTGTCTGGTGCCTATTTGTTATGACAGGCGCTCCAAAACTCAATAAAATCCAACGCAATAAGGCCGGAATTCATGAACCAGACACGGAACAGATTATCCACTATTTGGAACCATTTTCAAACCTCTCTTTTTCCTTGGCTGAAAGA
>JANEMG010000249.1 GCA_024511045.1 Gammaproteobacteria bacterium
GTGTATAAGAGACAGGGGCAAGCTCAAGAACACCAAGACCAACGCCGAATTCTTTGAATCCATGAAGCGCTGATCTGCCCCCCCCGGCGGGGCTGTTGAAAAAGTGCCCGTCATTCCTTGGGCGGCACATAACCCTCCGGCATCTCCGAACCGCCGGTAAACAAAAACTTATCCCTTTCCTGTTCAAGAAATTTCCTGGCCTGGGGGTCGTAGCTCGCCAATCGATGTTCATTGATCAGCATTGTCTGCATATTCAGCCACTCCTGCCAGGCCTGCCTGGAAACGCGTTGATAGATTTCCTCGCCTTTGGGACCGGGAAAAGGTGGTTCGTCGAGACCTTCGGCCTCTATTCCCAGTTTGGCGCATAGAACCATTCTAGTCATTGTTGTCCTCGTCGCATGAAAGTGTCTGTAATAATTGTCTGACTGGCGTCGGAACGCCCAGCTTGGCAATGGTTTCGACTTTATACCAGACCGCCCCCCCGGATTCCATGACAAAATGTTTGGGGTTTTCGGTATGGACGAGCACCGGGGTATAGTCGAGATGATAATGGGAAAAGGTGTGCCGCCGGGAAGTCAGGGTCTGATGCCGGTGCACCGGGACGGCATTTTCCTGACACCATGACAACGCTGCATCGATGTCCCGGTATTCAGGAAAACTCCACAGCCCGCCCCAGATTCCACGCGGAGGACGTCTTTCCAGTAAAATCCGCTTGCCGGGATCATCCTGCAACAGCAGAAACACGCACTGTTTCGCCGGCAGCGGCCTGCCGGCTTTGCGGCCAGGCAGTTCAGCGATGCGGTTTTCCCGCCTGGCCCGGCATTCTTCATTGAGCGGACAGATCTGGCAGAGGGGCTTGCTGCGTCTGCACACGGTGGCGCCCAGGTCCATGATCGCCTGGGTGTAATCGGCGACACGTTCCTGCGGAGTGCATTCGGCGCTCAAATGCCATAATTCCCTGGCCACATGGCTCTTGCCGGGCCAGCCATGCACCGCATAGAAGCGGCTGAGGACCCGTTTGACATTGCCGTCCAGGATAGGGTGGCTGGTGCTGTAGGCAATACTGAGAATGGCTCCGGCAGTAGACCTGCCGATCCCTGGCAGCTTCATCCACGCCTCCAGTGTATCCGGAAAGCCTTCCTGCCGAGCAATGATTTCTGCGGCTCGATGCAGATTCCTAGCCCGGGCATAATAGCCGAGTCCTGACCATGCCGCGAGTACGGCATCGATGGGTGCGACAGCCAATGCCTGGATATCCGGAAACAATTCCATGAAACGCTGGTAATAGGGAATGACAGCCGCAACCTGGGTCTGCTGCAGCATGATTTCGGATACCCATACCGAATAGGGTTCGGGTGACTGCTGCCAGGGCAGGTCTTTGCGCCCGTTTCGGTCGAACCAGGCCAATACCTTGGCGGCAAAGCTCCGTTCTTCCATGCAGCGTGGTAATGACAGGGCTGTTGAGGTCATTGTTCGAGCTTGTTCAGCAGGCCCTTCAAAAGACCGCCGACACCATATTTTTTATCCAGCTTGTCGATCTGCTTTTCGATTTTGGCCTTGTTTTTTTCCGTCAGCATGGATTTCACATCCAGTGTATACACGGGCTTGGCAAAGCTTCCTGTGATGTCGACGATGACCGGCAGTCCTTTGATCTTTTCCGGCTCTGTTTCCGTGGCTTCGCGTCTGACCAGCTTGGCGGCGACCTGATAGGCAATCTTTTCTGTGCGCAGATCGGCGCTGCCCTTGCCATTGACTCGAAACGAGGAGGACTTGACAAAAAAATCGTCATTGCGGATCACGCCGTCGATTATTTTCGCGCTGCCGCGGATAACCTCGTAGGGCGTCTGATCATTTTTATCGCGCTTGGGCAACGGCTGCCCCTTGACCATGGCTTCGCCCCTGGCGACGATTTTTTGCACGCTGATGCCTTTGACCACGCCATCTTTGGCGATGAAGTCCAGATTCCCGTCCAGTGCCGCCTTGAGAGCGTCGACGCTGTTGCCGCTGCTTTGCAAAGCGGCATTCATGTTCAGTGTACCGGTCATGTCCAGTTCGCTGTCCAGATCCTGCAGCAGCGGTTCGATCTGTATCGCTGCGATTTTTTCCCGCAGCGAAAGGCGCGGCCTCCTGCCCTTGAAATTGATCTTCAGGTTGCCGGCATAGCTTCCCCGATAAAATTTCTTGCTGCTGTGCTGGCTGGAAATACGACCATCCCTGGCATTCAACTGCACGCTGACATCCTGCATCAGCATTCCCTGGATTTTCAACCTTCCGATAGTGATGCGCCCTGTGGCATTGAGTTCCCGCAATGTTTGCACAGGGAGCAATTCCTCACTGCTGTTCGTTTCTACGCCCCCGGGGTTTTTCGCCATTGCGGATGGGCTGTCCTGTTGTGCGCCACGCTCCGGTTTTTGTGGTTGTTTTTCTTCGGCATCGGCTGCATCCTTGTCTTTGCCGGGTTCCGGCAGATAGCGGTCGACATCGATGCTGTCGATATGGTATTTGAAGTCGATGGCGGGGTTGCTGAAGTCTTTGATTTGCAGGAAACCCTCGATGCTGGAATCGTCCAGCGTGATGTGCTGGTTTTGCAAGGTGGCCGAATCCTCCGTGGCCAGCAGGTCAAAGGTCATTGCCAGGCGAGTCAATGCCTGGTCATCCCGCATTGGCGGCAGATCCACAGGCAGCTGACGCGGATTGAACGGGACTATCTGCACCGGACCGTGGAAACTGGCAGCGCTGAAAATCTTTTCCCCGGTGATGGATGCCGTGATCCTCAAGGGTTCGCTGTGCAGCTGCAGATCGGAAATGACCAGCGCCTCTGCGGCCTTGTCGATCATGATTCCGGCATCCAGCTGCACCGTCAGCTTCCCTCCCGGAATCGACTCCCCTTCGGTAATCGCTTGCAAGTGCAATGCCTGCAGCGTAAATTTGTTGAGCCGTTCATCGACTGTCAAATCGGTGTCCAGGGTGATCTTTTGGCTTGTTTCAGGGTCCCCACTGCGCATGACGAAAGCCAGCTCGATGCCGATCGCCTTGTTCAGCGCCAGGCTGTCGGTATGCAGCTGCAGTTGCTGGATGTGCAGCTGACTTCCGGACTGCAGGTCGTTCCAGCTGATTGCGCCATCCTCGATGGAAATGCCGGCAACCTGCAGAGCAGCAATCGCGGCATGCGCACCCTGTGCATCGGCAGTGCCGCCTTGCCGGTCTGTTTTTTCTGGTGCCGGCTGCGTGGCAGGGGGTTCCTGCGAGGCGTCGTCCCTGGCGGCCAAGTCGTCCCAGTTGTTGGCGCCCTGCCGATTTTTCGCCAGATTCAGCGTCAAGCCTTTCAGGACGATGCGGCTGACGACGATTTTTCTGGAAAAGAGCGGCAGCAATTTGACTTTGATATTGCTCTCTTCGATGACCGCAAAGGGCTGGTCGGGAAAGCCGGGGGCGTTGCTCAGCGTCATTTTCCCGGTGCCGATACCCAGCCAGGGAAATACCGACAACTCCAGGTCGCCTTCGATGGCCAGGGTCCGGCCGGTGTGTTTTTTTACCGCGGCGGTGATTTCGGGCTTGAAATCGTTGGGGTCGATGATCAGCGGCAGAACCACGGCGGCTATGACGATGCATAAAAGCAGCACCGAAAATACGGTCAGGATTATTTTTAACGGCTTGGCCATGAATGTCTCCTGCTGGGTGAATACGTTGAAAAGAGGTGTACCTGTTTTCCCTCGATGAACAGCTGTGAAATTTTATCGAACAGAAGCATCAATACTCGATTTTGTGCTGCGCCAGGACTTTCGCCAGTGAATTCTGCTGGTCACGGCGGAACGAACGGCAAATGCCAGGCAGAAATGGTTGCTATCGGCCTTACCCGGCAGACAATGCGGTCGATAACGGCAAGCATCTGTCCCTACGGTGTCTATTGCGGGAAAACGCGCAGGAAATGAAAAAAAGCACTTCCCGGATTTGTTCATGATCAATGCCTTGATGACTACGATTTTACTGGACTGTTCCTGTATCGAATTTCAGCCCGTGCTGTGCAGACGGACAACAAACCAAGATTCTAACTTGATTGAATTTATGGCTCTTCAGTGATATCTGTGGGTAAAAAAGCCCCTTTTTAGCCATTGAACTGCGGACTCCGTGTGGACAGCCCGTGGATTTCATCCCGCCATCCCTGGCGGGGTGAACGTGTGGAAAAC
>JANEMG010000250.1 GCA_024511045.1 Gammaproteobacteria bacterium
GCCGGCTACAGGCCCGGCGAAGACATCTACCTGGGTCTGGATGCCGCCAGTTCCGAGTATTTCCAGAATGGCCGCTATGTGTTGTCATCGGAGAACAAACGCTTCGATTCCGAAGAGATGGTCGATTTTCTGGCCGACTGGGTCGATAAATACCCGATCATCAGCATCGAGGACGGTCTGGATGAGAACGACTGGGACGGCTGGAAGCTGCTCACGGAAAAGCTGGGCGGAAAAATCCAGCTGGTCGGCGATGATCTGTTCGTCACCAATCCGGCGATACTGAAGAAGGGCATCGATCAGCAAATCGCCAATTCCATTCTCATCAAGGTCAACCAGATCGGCACGTTGACAGAAACCCTGGCGGCGATTGGGATGGCCCACGATGCCTCTTATACCGCGGTGGTATCGCATCGTTCCGGGGAAACGGAAGATGTCACCATCGCCGATCTGGTGGTGGCGACCGGCACAGGACAGATCAAGACCGGTTCCCTGAGCCGTTCCGATCGTATCGCCAAATACAATCGCCTGATGAAAATCGAAGAGGAACTCGGTGATCAGACCCGATACGCAGGACGCAGCGCCTTCAGAATGTTGTCCTGACAGCCTGTAAATCCTGTCATTCAAACACCTCAGCGCGCACAGAAAGTTGCAGCATGAACAACCTCTGTGCACGCTGTGGTCAAGCAGGTCGGGTTGGCGCAAGCGTAACCCGGCAACCTGCTGCATTCTTCCGGATGCTCTATGCTTATCCGGAATACCGTTGAAGATTCGCCATGCACATGCGGGTGAATCGATTTGTCCAACAAGCATTGCCTGTGTTATGAAAATAATGATTGCCGTGCTGCTGGTGCTGATCGTCCTGTTGCAGGTTCAGTTGTGGACTGGTCCGGGCAGCATCCAGCAGATCATTGCTTACCAGCAGCGTCTGGAAGGATTGCGTCGAGAGGTGCAGGACAAGCAGGAGCGCAACCAGTCCCTGTATGCCGAAGTGCTGGATCTGCGCAAGGGGCAGGAAGCGATCGAGGAAAGAGCCCGTAATGAACTGGGCATGGTCAAGCCGGACGAGACTTTTTTCCAGGTAATCGAATAGACTGGCGACTGCAAGACGACATGACTGAAACAAATAAATTCTGGGCCGTGGTGCCGGCGGCAGGGGTCGGCAAACGCATGCAGGCCGGTCGGCCCAAACAATATCTGGAACTGGCCGGCAGCAGTGTTCTGGAACGGACCCTGTCCCGTTTGCTGCAGGCCGATGTCTTTCAGGGTATCGCCGTTGCCGTATCCAGAGGCGATCCCTACTGGCCGGAACTGGCGGTTTCCGGCAATCCCCGGGTGATTACCGCGGAAGGCGGCAGGGAAAGGGCCGATTCGGTGCTCAATGCCCTCGAGGCCCTGCAGGGACGGGCCCGCGACAGCGACTGGGTGCTGGTGCACGATGCGGCAAGGCCCTGCATCACCACCTCCGATATCCTGCTGCTGATCGAGACGCTGCAGGATGATGCCGTGGGCGGCATATTGGCGCTGCCATCCCCCGATACGCTGAAGCATGTCGATGCCGGCAGTATCACCGCAACCATCGACAGGAGTCATGTCTGGCGGGCGTTGACTCCGCAGATGTTTCGCTACGGGGCGTTGCGTGATGCCCTTGAGAGCGCTGCCGCCGGCGAGCGGCCCGGCGCCGTCACCGATGAGGCCAGTGCTCTGGAGATGCAGGGCCTGCAGCCGAAAATCGTCGAAGGGCGCAGCGACAATATCAAGATTACCAGGCCGGAGGATCTGGCGCTGGCCAACTTTTATCTGGAGCAGCAATGTTGAGAATCGGACAGGGCTATGATGTGCATCGCTTTCATGACCAGGGCGATGTGATATTGGGCGGGGTAAAGATCCCCTATGAGAAAGGGCTGCTGGCCCATTCCGATGGCGACGTGGTTTTGCACGCGCTCTGCGACGCGCTGCTGGGCGCGGCGGCTCTCGGCGACATCGGCAAACATTTCCCCGACACCGATCCGGAGTTCAAGGGTGCGGACAGCCGCGTCCTGCTGCGCCACGTCTATGGCATCGTCCAGGAGCGCGGCTATCGCCTGGTCAACACCGACATCACGATCATTGCCCAGGCACCGAAAATGGCGCCGCACATCACCGCGATGTGCCGGAACATCGCCGCGGACCTCAGGGTGGATGTGGACTGCGTCAATGTCAAGGCCACGACCACCGAGAAGCTGGGTTTCGAAGGTCGCAGCGAAGGCATCGCGGTGCAGGCGATCGCGCTGCTGGAAAAATAGCCATCGCGGAACAGCCTGCGCCAGGCGGCGGCCAGAATATGTCCCGCTCCGAATACTCCTTTTTCCACGATCTGCCCTGCTGCCACGGCGGGCCTGCCGGGGAGGGACGGTTGCGCTGCAGCGACCAGGATTTCGTGGTCACGGAACGTCTGTCCTTCGAACTTTCCGGACAAGGCGAACATGTCTGCCTGCTGATCAGAAAAAGCGGCGCCAATACAGACTATGTCGCCGGCCAGCTGGCGCGTTTTGTCGGCGTCCCCCGGCGTGATGTGGGCTATGCAGGACTGAAGGACCGGCATGCCGTCACCACGCAGTGGTTCAGCGTCCGGCTGCCGGGCAAAGAGCAGCCGAACTGGAACGCGTGGCAATTGCCGCAAGTGGAGATTCTGCAGGTTGGCCGCCATGCCAGAAAGATCAAGCGCGGCGCACTGGCGGGCAATGACTTCCAGTTGCTGATCCGCGATCTCGAGGCGGACCGGCAACGGCTGGAGGACGTTCTGCAGCGCATCCGGCAGCACGGCGTGGCCAATTATTTCGGCGGGCAGCGCTTCGGCCGACAGGGTCAGAATCTGCAAGAGGCCCTGCTGCTGTTTCAGGGTGGCAGATGCACCAGGCAGCAGCGCAGCCTGTATCTGTCGGCGGCGCGTTCCTTGCTGTTCAACCAGATTCTCGCCCGCCGGGTGGAAAACGGCACCTGGAACCGGGCGGTTCCCGGCGATGCCATGGCATTCGCAGGTTCCAGGCAGTATTTCAAGACCGGACTGCCCGACCAGGAGCTGATGGACCGGGTCGGCAAAGGGGAGATTCATCCCACCGGCGCGTTGTGGGGGATCGGCGACAGCGATGTCAGTGCCGATGCCCGGGCCATCAAGCAGGCCGTCGCTGAATCCTACCCGGAGTTTTCCCGGGGCCTGGAACAGGCCGGTGTGGAAATGGCGCGCAGGGCGCTACGCGTCAATGTGGAAAACCTGCAGTGGCGGTTCGTCGGTGAATCGGACCTGCAGCTGCAATTCTCACTGCCTGCTGGCAGCTATGCGACCGCAGTGGTCAGGGAATTGATTGCTTTGAAATCATGAATCGCTCCTGCATGTAATGGTGCAGGAGCGACTTCAGTCGCGATTTCAATGGCCGTCGAAGACCCTGCCGATCATATCGAAGGGTTGTCCCGACCACGGTATTTCTCCGCCAGACGCAGCAGTACATAGACCGCACCGGTGCCGCCGTCCCGCGGTGATGCGGAACAGAAGGCCTGCACGTCCTGGTGCTGGCGCAGCCATTTATTCAATTCGTTTTTCAGGATGGGGCGGTTGCCGGGAGAGCGGTAGCCCTTGCCGTGGATGATGTGCACGCAGCGGCAGCCATCCTCGACGCAGAAATACAGGAATCTCAGCAACTGCTGCCGGGCCTCGCGGCTGCTGAGCCCGTGCAGGTCGATTTCCGCATCCAGGCCGAACATGCCCTGGCGCATTTTCTTCAGGACATTTTTTTGCAGGCCGGCGGCAGTATAGCTGACCAGGTCTTCCTGGCTGAGCTCTTCATTGTCAGCAGCGGCGCTGATATCGATTCGGGCTTCGAAATCGGGTGCGGGTCTGGCCGGGCAGGGCTTGGGTTTTTTTCCGGTTTTCAGAAGCAATTTATCCGTAATGACCGGCTCGACCTTGCCGATGCTGCGTCGAAACAATTCACTGTCTTCCGGAGGAATATTTTTTTTTCTCACGTCAGCTGATTTTGCCGTTGAATATTGCTAAGACTGAAGTTTCCCAATTTTTTGGAGCAATGAATATTAGAGCCGACTAATATGGTGGATAAATTAGTACTTGGCACCTCTGTACATGACAAAAAAATTATCGAGCACACAACGACAGATTATTACGAACTGGGTCTGGAAGGCTTGGTCGCAGTA
>JANEMG010000251.1 GCA_024511045.1 Gammaproteobacteria bacterium
CCCTTACATCGAACGTTGGTTCACCGAGGCGATAACGCACATATTCCAGGACAGCATATCCCGAATGACTTTCAATGGGGAAAATGCTGGAAAATGCTGCATGCAATCCCTGTTCTTTGCGCTGTTCGGGGGTTGTACCCGATTGCAGGAAACTTGCATAAGAGTTCAACTGTGTTGCTAGGAGATAGGGTACTTCGAGTACTTCGGTACCTTTCTGGAAATTGTTGCGAATACGCTTTTTTTCGGTGAAAGAGTAGGCCATTTTGCTTCCTTACCTTTTCGTCAAGAATGTTTTTCTGCCATTCATCGATTTCAATAAACGGCAAAAGGCCGGTGACGTCGCGTCACCAGCCACGGTTTCAGGCAAAGTGCCTGTAATGATCAAAGTTATTATTTAACTTCGACAGAAGCGCCGGCTTCTTCAAGCTGCTTTTTGATTTCTTCGGCTTCATCCTTGCTGACACCTTCCTTGATGGTGGATGGTGCGCTTTCCACTTCGGCTTTCGCTTCTTTCAGACCCAGACCGGTAATGGCACGAACAGCCTTGATGACCGAAACCTTATTGGATCCCATGCCTGTCAGAACCACATCGAATTCCGTCTGTTCAGCCGCTGCCGCACCGGCTTCAGCCGCTGCTGCAGGTGCTGCTGCAACAGCCGCCGCAGCGGACACGCCAAATTTTTCTTCCATCGCCGAGATCAAGTCGACGACTTCCATTACTGTCATGTTGGAAATAGTTTCTAAGATTTCTTCTTGTGAAACCGCCATGGTTTTATTCCTCTTGTAAAATTAATTGGTTTTAAACTGGTTCAAAACTTCACGCTGCTTGTTTCTGGTCCTTTACCGCCGCAACGGTGCGTACCAACTTGGCATGTGGTTCAGCCAGAGTACGGACAAATTTCTCGACAGGTGCCTTCATTACCGCCATCAGCATACTGATTGCCTGATCACGCGTCGGCAGGTTCGCCAATCGCTGCAGTTCCGAAGCATCGTAGAGTTGACCGCCGACCGCAACCAGTCTGGCAGCTAATTTGTCATGCTCTTTGGAAAAATCCCTGACCAGACGCGCTGCCGCACCTGGATCTTCCATGGAGAATGCCAGCACCAATGGTCCTTTCAGATCATCGTTCATGCAAGCAAATTCCGTACCCTGGAAGGCTCGACGAGCCAGGGTGTTTTTCACCACACGCAGATAAACGCCTGATTCACGCGCCTTGCTACGCAGCTCTGTCATTTCCGTTACAGTCAGACCACGATATTCGGCAGCAACTGCCGAGTGCGCTTCAGCGGCGATAGCAGCAACCTCTTCGACGACAGCTTTTTTGTCATCCAATGCAAGTGCCACAATTTACCTCCGGTTAATTTTCTGAATAGAATTCAGATAGAACAAAATACGTCCTTGCGGACGCAGCTCACGGTCCCTTTCACCAGTTTCCCGGCTCCAGCTCCCATCTGCGCAGGCAACATTAAGTCCTGGAAGCGGATGATCGCAAGGTATATTTTGTGATCATCCTGCACTGCAAAGCCGGCATGACTTCTCAGTACTTCCCATCAGGGACACCTGCGGTCTTTGACAGTTGCCGGCATGGCCGGCACCTCAAAGTTCTTTGTCGATCAGGCAGATCATGTACCTGACCGCTTCCGCCGACACTCCTAGCAGGAGCATCGATGACTGGCGGCTTGTATTACTAGATCTCGATGGAGCTCTGGTCGATACTCAGACCGGGCCCCATGGTCGTCGACAGGGTTATTTTTTTCATGTAGACGCCCTTCGCCGCGCTGGGCTTGGCCTTATTCAAATCCGTCAGCAATGCTTCAAGATTCTGTTTGATGGCCTGGGCATCGAATGTTATCTTTCCTATCGAGCAATGTATGATGCCGCCTTTGTCTGTCCGGTAGCGAACCTGCCCGGACTTGGCGTTTTTCACGGCGGTTGCCACATCCGGCGTGACGGTGCCTACCTTCGGGTTGGGCATCAGACCTCTCGGTCCCAGGATCTGTCCCAGTTGGCCGACGACGCGCATGGCATCGGGGGAGGCGATCACCACATCAAAATCCATTTCGCCTTTTTTCACCTGCTCGGCGAGGTCCTCCATGCCGACGATATCGGCACCAGCCTCTTTCGCAGCCTCTGCATTCGGTCCCTGGGTAAAAACGGCGACCCGCACATTTTTTCCGGTACCGTTGGGCAGTACCGTCGCACCACGTACATTCTGATCGGACTTTCTTGGATCGACGCCAAGATTGACGCTGACATCGATGGATTCCGGGAATTTAGCCGTTCCCAGCTCCTTCAGCAGGCTGATTGCCTCATCGAATGCATATTGCTTGTTTCTGTCGACTTTTTCCCGTATCAATTTGGCTTTTTTTGTCAATGGCATTACACGTCCTCCACATTCAGGCCCATGCTGCGCGCACTGCCGGCAATGATTCTCACTGCCGCATCCAGGTCTGCCGCATTGAAATCCTCCATTTTCGTTTTCGCTATCTCCTCCAGCTGCTGGCGGGTAACGGTTCCGACCTTGTTGGTGTTGGGCGTACTGCTGCCCTTGCTCAATCCCACGGCCTTCATCAGCAGCACCGATGCCGGCGGCGTCTTGGTGACGAAGGTGAAACTGCGGTCACTGTACACGGTAATGACCACCGGAATGGGCAGGCCTTTTTCAATCTCCTGGGTTTTCGCATTGAACGCCTTGCAGAACTCCATGATATTGACGCCATGCTGGCCCAGTGCCGGCCCGACGGGTGGGCTGGGATTGGCTTCACCAGCCTTCACCTGCAACTTGATATAGGCTTCTATTTTTTTTGCCATTGTAGACTCCACTGTGGGTACAAACGCATTTCAGCTCCCCATGAGAAAAGAAAATCCCTGCCGCAATGACAGAGATTTGTAGATAAAGTGATGTCGACTCTCCGCACCTGGAGAGCGCCTTGGCGATCAGGCTTTTTCCACCTGGTCGAATCCCAGTTCCACTGGCGTGGAACGGCCAAAAATGAGCACTGAAATACGCAGCGTGTTTTTCTCATAATTGACTTCCTCGACGACGCCATTGAAATCCTTGAATGGGCCATCGATGACGCGAACGACCTCGCCCGCCTCGAACAGCACCTTCGGCCTCGGCTTTTTCACGCCTTCCTCGACACGATTGAGTATCGCGTCGGCTTCCTGGTCGGAAATGGGCGCCGGTCGTTCGGAGGTTCCACCGATAAACCCCAGGACTCGCGGTACATCCCTGACCAGATGCCAGGTCTGGTCATTCAATTCCATCTGCACCAGCACGTAGCCTGGAAAAAACTTGCGCTCACTCTTGCGCTGCTGCCCCATGCGCATTTCCACGACTTCCTCGGTGGGCACCAGTATCTTGCCAAAGTACTGCTCCAGCCCCTCTCTCTTGATACGCTCTTCGAGAGATTGCTTTACTTTGTTTTCAAAATTTGAATAGGCGTGCACGACATACCAGCGGAGTGCCATTCTGTCAGCCCCCCTGACCTGTCAACAACCGCACCCCCCAAAACAAAAACATGTCCAGCAGCCATAATATCAGCCCGACGATGAACACCATGGCAAAAACCATCAGCGTGGTCTGCATGGTTTCCTGGCGCGATGGCCAAACCACCTTCCGCACTTCCTGCTTGGCTTCCAGCATAAAAGCCCAGAACCTGTGTCCTGCATCGGTAGTCAGGAGCAGGACCAGCGCCAAAACCACGACGGCAACCAGCGCCAGGACCCGATAGAGCAAAGAAACTTCGGAAAAATAGTAGAAAGCCGCTACACCAGCAACCACCAACACCAGGGACAACACTTGCTTTACGACATCAAACGCTGATGCTCCAGTTTCTGCTTGGGTAGTCATTATTTATTGTTTTGAATGATGAGTTTTTTCGCTGTCTTCTGCATAACTGAATGGCAGGCCAGGAGGGACTCGAACCCCCAACCTGCGGTTTTGGAGACCGCTGCTCTACCAATTGAGCCACTGACCTATTCAGTCATTATTGCAAAACTTGTAAATTTTAAATTATTTTTAATCGTTACTCAATAATTTTGGAAACGACGCCGGCGCCGACGGTGCGGCCACCTTCACGTACCGCGAAACGCAGTCCTTCTTCCATGGCAATCGGCGCAATCAGCTTCACCGTCACCTGGACATTGTCCCCGGGCATGACCA
>JANEMG010000252.1 GCA_024511045.1 Gammaproteobacteria bacterium
TGGATGCCGGCGGCCCTGGCCTTCTGGGCCAGCCTGGCAATCAGTTCCTCGACCTTCTTGCCGACGATCATCATCATGTCGGCCAGTTCATCGATGACGATGACGATGCTGGGCAGTGTGCTCAATACCGGAAATTCCTCCCCCTCCTCCAGCGGCCTGTCCAGAACGAACATCGGATCGCGGATGGTTTCCCCCCTGGCTTCCGCCTCCCTGATCAAATGGTTGAAGCCCTTGAGATTGCGCACCCCCATCTTGGACATCAGCTTGTAGCGCCGCTCCATTTCCGCGACGCTCCAGCGCAGCGCAGTGGCGGCCTCCTTCATATCGGTGACCACCGGCGTCAGCAAATGGGGAATGCCTTCGTAGACCGACAATTCCAGCATTTTCGGGTCCACCATGATCATGCGCACCTGCTCGGGCGTGGATTTATAGAGTATGCTGAGGATCATGGTATTGATGGCGACGGATTTTCCGGAACCCGTGGTTCCCGCCACCAGCACATGGGGCATTTTCGCCAGATCGGCAACTACCGGCAGACCCGCGATGTCCTTGCCCATCACCAGTGTGATCGGGGATTTGGATTTTTCATATTGCCTGGAGGCCAGTACTTCCCGCAGCGTCACCAGTTCCCGTTCCTGGTTGGGTATCTCCAGTCCGATCACCGATTTCCCCGGAATCACCTCCACGACGCGCACGCTGTTGACCGACATGGCCCGCGCCAGGTCCTTGGCCAGACCGGAGACGCGGCTGACCTTGACGCCAGGCGCCAGCTGCAATTCGAAGCGCGTGATCACAGGCCCCGGATGCACCGCAACCACTTCCACCACGACGCCGAAATCCTGCAGCACGTCCTCGACCAGGCGGGACAATTCCTGCAGCTCCGCCTTGCTGTAACTCTGCACTTCGGTATGGTTCTCATCCAGCAGTGACAGTGAAGGCAATGCGCCTTGATAGGTATCGAAGATGTCCACCTGCTGCTCCCTGGCTTCCCGCTCGCTGGTCTCGACCCTGGTCAGCGTCGGCGCGATCTTCACCCTGGCTTTTTTCTTTTGCCGGGTCGGTTTGGCCACGACAGGCGGTGTTTTGATTCTTTTTTCTACCCGGTCCGCCTGCATGGCCAGCACACTCTTATAGACAAATCGGAAAAAAATCAGCGTGTATTTGCCGACGAAATCCATGACGCTCAACCAGGACAAACCGGTGAACAGGGTCACGCCCGCCAGGAATACAGCCAGCAACAGCAGCGTCGCTCCGGAATCACCCAACAGGACCAGCAGGGCATCACCGGCTTCCTCGCCGAGAATTCCCCCGGCCGTACCGGGCAGATCGATCCACACGCTCAGCAAATGCAGATACAGCAATGCGCAGCCGGAAACCATCGTGGCGGCAAAACCCAGCCAGCGCAAGGCAATTACCCATTTGCCAGCGGATTGCTTGCCCTGCCGATACAGCAGATAGCCATGCCACAGAATCATCAGCGGAAACAGAAATGCCATCAAACCAAAAATGCTCAGGATGAAATCGGCAAGCCAGGCCCCGGCCATGCCACAGGCATTGGCAATGCTGTCACGCGTCCCGCTATGCGACCACCCAGGATCTTCATTGGAAAAAGTCATCAGGGCGATAATAAAAAACAGCGCGATTGCCGAAAATCCCAGCAAGGCAACTTCGCGCAAGCCGCGGATTGTTTTTTCTTCCATTACTGCAGCCATTTAATAAAACCAAATTTCCGATAAAACATCATTATAGATGAATAATCGGCTATTTTACATGATATAAATTTCAGGCCTGCAGGATTTGATACTGCATCGGGTTTCTCTTGATTTCAGGAGATGTCTGAACACTGCTTGGGCACCGGCAAGTTATTGTGGATTTTTGCAGTGCAAAGGCATACCATTACTCTACAGACCGTCGGTCAATTTTCTTGGCAATCGACATCCGCACACGTCCCCTCATGCGATGATTCGGGAAAGACTGCAGTACAAACCGGCAGGCTGTTTTCTTCATGACCAATGCCCCGATCCGGGGTCGCTGGTCATGTCGATGCCCCTGTATCCGCCGGTGTTCGTCAATCTGTTGACGGACACCGTCCAATTTCCAAAGCCTCTAAGGCAAGGTGGTTTATTATGAATAAAGCAATCAACACAGTCCGCTCAGCTTTGAAGCAACGCTCCAGTGAGTTGCTGGCCCGCGCCAACGTCGTTGCCACGGGTCTGGGCTATAAGGTTGTCGATGGCAAATCCACCGATACACCCTGCATAGTCTGCTCTGTTGTAGAGAAAATTGCCGCGGCCAAATAGTCGGCAAGGGATCTGGTGCCTTCCGAAATCGACGGTGTGCCCACCGATGTCATACAGACCGGTGTCATTCGGGCCTTTCAGGAACCAACCGGCCGTTTCCGGCCCGCCCCGGGCGGCGTCAGCGTCGGCCACAAGGATATCACCGCTGGAACCCTGGGATGCTGGGTTAAAAGAGACGGTCAATGGATGATTCTTTCCAACAACCATGTCCTGGCCAATGTCAATGAAGCCAGTATCGGCGATGCCATACTCCAGCCAGGCACGCACGATGGCGGCGTCAACCCTGACGACCAGATCGCCACGCTGGAAGACTTTGTACCCATCGAACTGGGCGGGTTGCCCAGTGACTGCAACATTGCCGGCGGCCTTGTTTCGCTGTTGAATGCCATCGCCAAGGCACTGGACAGCAACACCCGCATCCAGGCCGTTAGAGCGCAGGCCGAAGGCAATACCGTGGATGCGGCGATAGCGCGTCCACTGAAGGAGGAAGACGTCAAGGCGGAAATTTTGCATATCGGCGCCATTACCGGCGTCGCTGCGGCAGAACTGGGTATGGCCCTGAAAAAGAGCGGCCGGACTACCGGGTATACCGAAGGTACCGTGCAGCAAGTGGATGTTACCGTCAACGTCAATTATGGCGCTGGCCGGACTGTCATGTTCACCGATCAGATTGTCGCCAGCCCGATGGGCAAACCCGGCGACAGCGGCTCGGCAATTCTGGATGACCAGAACCGGCTGGTCGGCCTGCTGTTTGCCGGAAGTGATGACAGCACCATCTTCAACAAGATCTACAATGTATTTTCCAAGCTGAATTTGACCCTGTGAAATCCTTTTTATTAATCTTGCTGGCAACGCTGGCAGTTGCCTGTGGCGCTACGGAGGAACCATCCATGACGGAATCGATTTCTGCCGTCAAGGCAAAACATGCTTCCCGGCTGCTAGCCAAGCCAGGCGTCGTATCGGTGGGTATCGGTCAGGAAGCCGATGGCCGGGCAGTTATCATCATTGGCGTGGACAGCAAGGACAGGCTGGACAGCTTGGCATTGCCGCAGGAACTGGACGGCTACCCGGTGAAAGTCCAGGTGCTCGGCGTCATTCGCGCCCAGTAGGGCCTTTTACCCCATTCCGATGTCTGGGGCCGGTCTGCCGGGCCCCAACATCAGCCGCAGGAAATACCTGATAATCCAGCGCCTGTTTTCCTCATGATGGATAGGCGGGATGATAACTGTCCAGAAACATGGCCGGCAGTGCATAATTGATTCTGCGCTCGTCGCTTCACCATCTCTCCTGCAGTTACTGATCGCAGGGCAATCGTTGGCCACTTGACCGGCAACGGAAATGGAATCCTGTGCGGCCGAAGCCCGTTTGCATACCTCCTGCAAAATTCGACGCCTGGCGACAATACTTTACTAAGGCTGCGTTCCCTTGCATAATTGCCTATCGATTATTATTTGCATTGGAGGATTTCTCAATGAGCGACGCAAAACATTGCCGTCTGTTGATTCTTGGTTCCGGTCCTGCAGGATACACTGCGGCCATCTATGCGGCGCGGGCAAATCTGAATCCGGTGCTGGTCACCGGCATCCAGCAGGGAGGGCAGTTGACCACCACCACCGATGTCGACAACTGGCCGGGTGATTTCAATGGTGTGCAGGGACCGGAACTGATGAACAGAATGCAGCAGCATGCGGAGCGCTTCGATACGGAAATCATCTTCGATCATATTCACACGGCAGATCTGTCCTCCCAGCCTTTCCAGCTGACCGGCGATGCCAACAGCTACAGCTGCGATGCGCTGATCATTGCCACCGGCGCCTCGGCAAGATATCTGGGACTACCCTCGGAAGACTGTCTCTTATACACA
>JANEMG010000485.1 GCA_024511045.1 Gammaproteobacteria bacterium
AATATGTCAAAACGCGCAGCGGAAATGCTGCGCGACGACCTGGAAGCGGCGCCGCCGACCAAGCTCAGCGAAGTCGAGCAGGCACAGAAGGATATCCTTGGCATTGCCAAGAAACTGTCTGATTCCGGCGAGATATCCCTAGGCGGTGGCGGCGATGAGCTCGTCTGATAAAGGCAGATTCACCGATGCCGAGCTGCAGGCACTGAGCTTGTGGGATGCGCCCGATGTCTGCGCCAGCGACAAGGCGGGCAGATCGGAGTCTGTGGCTCTGGATGAGAACCTTGGTCCCGTGATGACCGTCGATGAAATCGAGGCCATGCAGAATCAAGCCTATACCGGAGCCTTTGCCCGGGGCGAGGAAGAAGGTCGTAAAGCCGGCCACAAGCAAGGTTATGAAGAAGGCCTGCAGCAGGGCTATGCGGAAAACCGGCAGCTGCTGCAAAGTCAGGCGCAACAGTTGCTGAGCATTATGCAAACCCTGAACGAACCTTTCCAGAAGCTGGATGAGGAGGTGGAGAAAGAGCTGGTCGCCCTGGCCATGACCGTGGCTGCGCAGCTGGTGCGCCGGGAACTGAAGTCGGACCCGGGGCAGGTCATTGCCGCAGTTCGGGAGGCAGTGGCGGTGCTGCCGTTGTCCGCCCAGAACATTACCCTGCATCTGCATCCGGAAGATGCGGATCTGGTGCGATCAGCCCTGGCGCTGGATGAAATCTCACCACCCTGGAAGATTATCGAAGAACCCTTGATTACTCGCGGCGGATGCAAGGTCGACACCGAGGTATCGCATATCGATGCCACGGTGGAAAACAGACTGGCCGCCGTCATCGCCAACGTTCTCGGCGGTGAGCGGCAGGAAGACCAGTCATGACGGTTCCATCCACACAGCGTTCCGGCATCTGGCTGGAAAGGCTCAGTCCCTATCGGGAAAGGCTGGCCGGGAAGCCGGAACTGGTCGTGGAGGGAAAACTGTCGCGCATGGTAGGTTTGACGTTGGAAGCGGTGGGCTGTCGTGCCGCCATTGGTACACGCTGCCAGGTGGAGAACAAGAATGGCAACATTATCGAGGCGGAAGTGGTGGGTTTCGCCGGAGAGCGTGTCTATTTGATGCCAACGGGTGAGATTCATGGCCTGGAACCGCGGACTGCCGGGTGATCCCGCTGGGCAGGAACAGTCTGGCGAGAGTGGGTTTCGGCTTGCTCGGCAGGGTCGTCGACGGTGCTGGGAGGGCCTTGGATGGCAAGGGGCCCATTGCCACCGACAGCAAGATTTCCCTGACCGGGGCGCCGATCAATCCGTTGACCCGCAGGCCCATCAGAGAGACTCTGGATGTGGGCATCCGGGCGATCAATGCCCTGTTGTCGGTGGGCCGGGGGCAGCGCATGGGGTTGTTCGCCGGCACCGGCGTCGGCAAGAGCGTGTTGCTGGGGATGATGACCAAATATACCACGGCCGATGTCGTGGTGGTGGGGCTGATTGGAGAAAGAGGGCGGGAAGTCAACGAGTTCGTGCAGAAGATTCTTGGTGAAGAAGGCATGCAGCGGGCCGTGGTCGTGGCGACGCCGGCCGATCATCCCCCCCTGATGCGTGTGCATGGCGCACTGCTGGCAACCAGCATTGCCGAATACTTTCGCAACCAGGGCATGAATGTGCTGCTGCTGATGGACTCCCTGACCCGCTTCGCCCAGGCGCACCGGGAAATTGCACTGGCCATCAACGAACCACCCGCCACCAAGGGCTATCCACCCTCGGTATTTGCCAAACTGCCGCATC
>JANEMG010000253.1 GCA_024511045.1 Gammaproteobacteria bacterium
TGGTCATTATTGGACAGGATAGACAGGATGGCGCAGGATTTACAGGATTGTTCTATTTGTTGAAATCCTGCACTGCAGAAAAAATTGCCAAAGGCTTTATCTGCAAGCCATCCTTGTCAAGCCATCCTTGTCAAGAAATCCTGTCCATCCTGAATAATCCCGTTAATCCTGTCATTATTCAGGCCTCATGGCGGATGACGCAGAGACTTATCCGCCCTACGCATTGTGTGTCAGGGTTTCAATGTTGGGTAAAGCGGCAGCGAATGCCAACGGCCAGGCTTACATCAAGGCTGTTTTGTTGGGTTTCGTTCCTCAACCACAACCTACGATAAACAGCCAACAAGCCATAATGAGAATTGCTGATTTTCCGATAACCCCCGTGAATCGGGCGGTTTTATGGTTTATAATAACCCGCTTTTCGCAGAACCCCCCAAACAACCAAAAAGATGCAAGAAATCAATCCCATCATCAATAAAATCAACGATCTCAAGAGCCGCTGTAAAGAGCTTAGGGGGTATCTTTGACTACGATCAGAAGAGTGAGCGCTTAGTCGAGGTACTGCGCGAGCTGGAAGACCCGAAAATCTGGGAGAATCCCGAGCAGGCGCAGGCACTGGGCCGGGAACGCGGCTCCCTGGAGGCCGTGGTCAATACCCTTAAGGAGCTGGACCGCGGCCTGCAGGATGCCGAAGAACTGCTGGAAATGGCCGTCGAGGAAGACGACGAGGAAACCATTGACGCGGTGCGGCAGGATCTGGAAGGCTTCGAGGAAAAGGTGGCCGAGCTGGAATTCCGCCGGATGTTTTCCGGGGAAATGGACGCCAGCAATGCTTTCCTCGATATTCAGGCAGGATCCGGCGGCACCGAAGCCCAGGACTGGGCGGAAATGATCCTGCGCATGTACCTGCGCTGGGCCGAGAAAAAGGGCTTCCGCGCCGAACTGATCGAGGAGTCGCCCGGCGAGGTGGCCGGCATCAAGAGCGCCACCATCAGGATCGAGGGCGACTATGCGTTCGGCTGGCTGCGCACCGAAACCGGCGTGCACCGGTTGGTCAGAAAATCGCCCTTCGATTCCGGCAACCGCCGTCACACTTCCTTTGCCTCGGTGTTCGTGGCCCCGGAAATCGACGACGACATCGAGATCGAGATCAATCCGGCGGACCTGCGCATCGACGTCTACCGCGCCAGCGGCGCGGGCGGCCAGCATATCAACAAGACCGAATCGGCGGTGCGCATCACGCACAATCCCACCGGCATCGTCGTGCAGTGTCAGAACGACCGTTCCCAGCACAAAAACCGGGACACGGCGATGAAGCAGCTGAAGGCAAAGTTGTACGAGCTGGAAATGATGAAGCGCAACGCCGAGCAGCAGGCGCTGGAGGAGACCAAGTCGGATATCGGCTGGGGCAGCCAGATCCGTTCCTATGTGCTGGATCAGTCCCGGATAAAGGATCTGCGCACCAATGTCGAGACTGGCAACACCCAGGCGGTGCTGGACGGCGACCTGGACCAGTTCATCGTCGCCAGCCTGAAGAGCGGCTTGTGATGCTGTGCTTTCCGGTGCGGGGCAGGCAGAATGCTGCAGGGCATGTCTATTTCTGGCATTGCCACGTGACCGGGTATCCAATCCATACTGAAAATACAGACAACAGGTAAAAAATGTCAGAACAGACACAGGACGAACAGCAGCAGATCAGGCAGCGCAGGGAAAAATTGCAGGCCTTGCGTGAAGAGGGCATTGCCTTTCCCACCGATTTCAGGCGCAATGTCGTTGCCGGGGAGCTGCTGGCGGAATATGGCGAAAAGTCGCCGGAAGAACTGCAGGAGCAGCCCCTCAGGGTCAAGATGGCCGGCCGGATGATGACCCGACGGGTCATGGGCAAGGCCAGCTTCTGCCACATCCAGGACATGTCCGGCAGGATCCAGCTGTATGTGACGCGCGACGCACTGCCCGAGGGTTTCTACAACCAGCAGTTCAAGAAATGGGACATCGGCGATATCGTCGGCGCCGAGGGCGTGCTGTTCAAGACCAAGACCGGGGAGCTGACCATCAAGGTCGATGACATCCGCCTGCTGACCAAGGCGCTGCGTCCGCTGCCGGAGAAATATCACGGTATCGCCGATCAGGAAATCAAGTACCGGCAGCGCTACCTGGACCTGATCATGAACGAGCAGTCGCGCAAGACCTTCGCGGTGCGCTCCAGGACCGTTAGCTTCATTCGCCGCTTTCTGGAAGAGCGGCAGTTCATCGAGGTGGAAACGCCGATGATGCAGGCCATTCCCGGCGGCGCCACGGCAAGGCCCTTCACCACCTATCACAACGCCCTGGACATGGGCCTGTATCTGCGCGTCGCGCCGGAACTGTACCTGAAGCGGCTGGTGGTCGGCGGCTTCGAACGGGTGTTCGAAATCAACCGCAATTTTCGCAACGAAGGGCTGTCCACCCGGCACAATCCGGAATTCACCATGCTGGAGTTCTACCAGGCCTACGCCGAATACCAGGACCTGATGGACCTGACCGAAGAGATGATGCGCGGCCTGGCCATGGAGGTCATGGGGTCGACAGTGATCACCTATCAGAATGAACAATACGACTTTGGCAAGCCGTTTCAGCGCATGACCGTGTACGAGTCCATTCTGCATTTCAATCCGGAACTGCAGGCGGCCGATATCGACAACCGGGAGTCGGCAGCGAAAGTCGCGGAGAAACTGGGTATCCCGGTCAAGGAAAGCTACGGGCTGGGCAAGATCCAGATCGAGATTTTCGAGAAAACCGTGGAAAGCCGGCTGCTCGATCCCACTTTCATCACCGCCTATCCGGTGGAGGTGTCGCCGCTGGCCAGGCGCAACGACGACAATCCCGATGTCACGGACCGCTTCGAGTTTTTTGTCGGCGGCAGGGAGATCGCCAACGGCTTTACCGAGCTCAACGATGCCGAGGACCAGGCGGAACGCTTCCGCAGGCAGGTTCAGGAAAAGGATGCCGGGGACGAGGAGGCGATGCATTACGACGCCGATTACATCGTCGCGCTGGAGCATGGCATGCCGCCCACGGCGGGGGAGGGCATCGGCATCGACCGGCTGGTGATGCTGTTTACCGATGCGCCGTCCATCCGCGATGTGCTGCTGTTTCCGCACATGCGGCCCAAGAACCAATAGCCGGGGATGACAATGGCTGAAAATGGAGTGATACATGAGCAGCGCTGATACAGACAACAAACCGGGCGGGATCAAGGAGCCGCCGAAGGTGCCGGGGACATTGCCACTCATCGGGCACATGCTGGATTTCGGCAAGAACCCCTTTGAATTCATGATGCGCCTGCGGGAAACGCTGGGTGAGATCGGTGAATTCCGGATGTTTCATCAGCAGATGGTGCTGATGACCGGTCCGGAGGCCAACGAGGCTTTCTTCCGCGCACCGGATGAGCAGCTGGACCAGAGCGCCGCCTACAAGATCATGACCCCGATCTTCGGCAAGGGCGTGGTTTTCGACGCCCCGCAGCACAAGAAGGACCAGCAGTTGAAGATGCTCATGCCGGTGCTGCGCGACAAGCCCATGCGCAGCTACTCCCATGTCATCATCCAGGAAGTCGAGGACCTGACCCGGGACTGGGGGGAGAGCGGCGAGATCGATCTGCTGGAATTCATGAAGCAGCTGACCATCTATACTTCCAGCCACTGCCTGCTGGGCAGGGAGTTCCGCTACGAGCTCAACGAAGAATTCGCGGCGATCTACCATGATTTGGAGAAGGGCGTCAATCCGCTGGCTTTCGTCTTCCCTTATCTGCCGCTGCCGGTGTTCCGGCGCCGGGACAAGGCACGCCTGCGCCTGGAAGAGCTGGTCAAGGGGATCATCGCCAAGCGGGCCGGCAAAAAGGAAAAGAGCGAAGATGCCTTTCAGCTGCTGATCGACGCCACCTACGACGACGGCAGCAAGCTCTCGGCGCATGAAATCACCGGCATGCTGGTGGGAACCATTTTTGCCGGACACCACACCACGGCCGGCACCACGGCCTGGGTGCTGATCGAACTGGCCCGGCGCCCGGAAATCCTGCAGTCGGTGGTCGACGAACTGGACGGTCTGTTCGGCGTCGACGGCGAGGTGACCTTTCAGTCACTGCGCGAGATAC
>JANEMG010000254.1 GCA_024511045.1 Gammaproteobacteria bacterium
TTTTTCAAGCGAAAGAAACAAAATAAACAAGAATATTACCAAGCACTAATTTATCCGCCATATTAGTCGGCCCTAATATTCATTGCTCCAAAAAATTGGGAAACTTCAGTTCCGTATTCCTTGAGGTCTTTTTTAATTATTTTGATGATGCCTGTGGATCATCTTTTGCCTGCTGCTGCAATGCCGAATCGATGCATTTACGCATTTTTTTCCTGTCGTTATGCATGAAAATCTTGCCGGCGTCCACGAGGATGTTGTCCTTCAGAAAGCGGCGTCCCAACAACACGGGATAATTGAATTGACTCCGGTCGGACAGGGTAAACTCGGCCCGGTAAAAATGCGCATCGATGCAGAAACCCAGTTCCACCACCGGACGTATTACAGGATCGAGATTGTGCCGCTTGATGGCTACCTCCCGCAATACCGGCATTTCGGCGATTATAGCAACCGCTTTCTTAAATTTTCCTTGCGGCAATTGGAAACGCACCCACTGCCGCCCGTCCCGCTTGAACTTTTCGATGTGGGTTGCGTGAATCGACGATGTCTTGGCTCCGGTATCCAGTTTCGCGCGAAGACGCAGCTTCCAGGGCGAAATGATCACGACTTCCAGCCAGCCGGCTATGAGCGGGCCCTGGTGTTCTGCATGGACACTCAATGCCATGGAAAAACAAAGCACCAGCGTGATGGATAAAATGCCAGTTAAACGATTCATGAATTTTCTATCGGGTCGCCCGGTCCGTTGTTCAATTTGAAAAGATGCGGCGAAAAACGCGGTCAGTTTTCTGCCGGAAAACGGCGCAGAAATATAATGCCTTGAACGATCGGGGTCAATTTTTTCTGCAACCGAAGTCATGCCATGCAGCTTCCCCGATGGCCGGATTGGCCCGAATCGGCACTGTGCCATCGGAACCATTCGCCTCAAAACAGACTGCGCAACGCATCTGCGATAAGCGCGTCGAGATGGACCACAGAGGTGGCATGGTCGATGCTGTCGGTGCTCCAGATCGACCTGACTCCCGCGGCGATAATCTGCTGTTGCGCGTCGCTGCAGAACAATGGGTGGGTCACCACAGCGTAAATTTCTGGCGCAGCGGCTGTTTGCAGAAGCCTTGCCGCCTGGGCGATGGTTCTGCCTGTGCTGGCCATATCATCGACGATCACCACTGCCCTGCTGGTATAATCGATATCCGGCAGCGCTATGGCGACTTGTCTGTCGCCATAGCGCTGCTTTTCGGCGACAGCATAGTCGAAACCGGTGCGCTGCGCGATTCCTGCAACCCACTGCTCCGATTCGCTGTCCGGGCCAAGCAATAACGCACGATCGAATTTGTCCTGCAGGAAAGCGGCAATTTCCTCCGCTGCGGTCAGGGCAATGGCGTTGTCCAGGGGAATGGCCTGATGCAGCGAATCAATACGATGCAGGTGGGGATCCACGGTAATGACGTCATCGAACAACTCTGCCAGCAGACCGCCAACGATGCGTTGGCTGACTGCCTCGCCTGGATGATTGGCCACATCCTGACGCATGTAGCAAAGATAGGGAGCAACCAGGATGATGCGTCTGGCACCCAATTCCCGGGCCGTGCGTGCACTGAGCAGCAACTCGATCAACTTGTCGTTGGGTCGATCCAGGCTGCGGCAGAAAATCACCCGTTCGGGCAGGCCGGCCGGAAGTCGCACCAGTGATTCACCATCGGGAAATCGGTGTACGCCGACCTCGGCATACGCTGTTCCGAAAGCACTGGCAAGCCTCTGTGCCGGTGCTGCATAGTCCGGGAAACCGAGCAGTATCATTTTTGTCATGGCCAAGGCTAAAACACCACAAACGGCTTGAGAACCTGTTCATCGGTGCCTATCGTATAGCCATTGTTCTGTTTAGCCAGGTTTTGCGCGAACTTGAAATCCGAAGGAAACTCGGCATGAATCCGGTACAGAACATCGCCGCTGCTGACGGATTCCCCCAGTTTTTTCAGCAAGTCCACTCCTGCCCGCTTGTCCATCGGCGCACCGGCGAGACGGGCAATCTTGGCCATTTGAAAATTGTCGATGCTGGTGACGACGCCATCTTCCCCGGCGCAGACTTCATGACGCAATTTGCCGGGATGAAGATCGATCTGCTTCGGACCCTGGGCCTGGATAATAGCGTTCATCTTGGCCAGGGCACGACCGGAATCCAGGATATCCCGGGCAATGGCATAGCCGTAGCCGCCGCGCACATCCGGATCGAATTCCAGCATCCTGCCGGCCAGCTGCAGCGCCTTCTGACGCAGATCGGCAGGTGCCTGCGGGGCATTTTCCAGAACCTGCATGATGTCGCGGGCTTCCAGTGCGGGACCGATGCCCAGGCCGATGGGCTGCCGGCCATCGGTGATCACCACCTCCAGCTGTACGTTGAGCCGGTCCCCGACAAACTCGAACAGTTTGCGCAGCGCCAGCGCCTGCCCCATGTGCCGGACTTTCGCGGTGGGCCCCACCGGGATGTCGATCAGCAGATGGGTGGAGCCCGCAGCCAGTTTCTTGGACAATATCGATGCCACCATCTGCCCCTGGGAATCGATGCCCAGCGGCCGTTCCACGGAGATCAGCATATCGTCCACCGGCGCCAGCTTTGCCGTTCCACCCCAGGCCAGGCAGCCGCGTTCGTGACGGACGATATGATGCAGCTGCTCCGGCGGCAGATCCACTTCGGCGAGCATTTCCATGGTATCGGCCGTGCCCGCAGGAGAGGTGATCGCCCGGCTCGATGTCTTGGGAATCAACATGCCATGGGCGGCGACGATGGGCACCACCAGCATCGAGGTGCGGTTGCCGGGAATGCCGCCGATGCAATGCTTGTCGGCAACCAGCGACTCATGCCAGTCCATGCGCTCACCCGATTGCAGCATGGAGCGGGTCAGAAAAAGCAGTTCGTCCCGGTCGAGATTGTTTTGCCCGGTGGCGACCAGGTAGGCCGCCATTTCCATTTTTGAATAACGGCTTTCGACGATATCGCGGGCAATCTCATAGAAGTCCTCCTGACTGAGGCGTTCGCCATTGATCTTTCGCCGTACCGCATCCATGGATTTCGGCGGTTCGGCGTGATTGACGGTGACCAGACAATCGGTCTCGACATTCATTTGCGCATAGGCCTGCTCCGACAATCCCAGTTCATCCGGCCCGACGATGGAAGCATCGTCGACGACATTGAGAACCGCCAGCACCCGCTGACTGTCGGCACTGACCTGAATCTTGGACAGGGCCTGAAAACCCTCCGCACGATAGATTTCACATTCACGGTGCAGATAAGCGACGTTTTCATGATAGGTATCGATCGCGATACGGCGGATTTTAAGGGTACCGTTGCCCATGCCAGAAAACTCCCAATAACGGCTGTTGCAGCAATCATGCTGTTTGCAGGAGCAATTGTCAAAAAAAATCCTGATTACATGACTTGTCGATACAAAACAGGTGCTGCGCTGCTGCCGGGAGGACCAATAAAGTTTATTTCGACGCCAGGAGAAATCCTGGGCGCCATGGCAATATAGCAACGCTCAAGATCCCTTCTTTTGCCGCTGAAATTAATTTTTTGATAACGACGGGTATGATGAATTGTGATTTTTCCGACTTTCCGATGCAAAGGATACAATTGACATGAACTCGACGATGACACGGCGAACATCGCTCGCCTGCCTTTTATTATGCCTTTTCCTGATGGCGTCCCAGGCCAATGCCGCGGCGGCATCCGACAGCGGGGCCAATCAATTGGCCACTGGTGCCGCCTGCTTCCTGCTGACGCCGGTCTATGGTGCTTTCAAACTGGTCTATGCGGGCGTGGGCGCCATTGCCGGCGGGTTGACCTGGGTTTTCACCGGGGGTGACGAGCGATCGGCACAAAAAGTCTGGGATGCCAGTTTAAAGGGAACCTATATCATTACCCCGGATCATCTCAAGGGCAGGAAGCAGATCCGTTTTATCAGACCGTGACCTTGGCTGTCAGTAGTTCCCGTCTGTCTATGACGGGAATTGATGCAGCACTAATCCGGCCAGGGAGGTGCCGGCATCATCAATGGTCTCAAGCCATTGATTGTGAAGAAAACAGCCAATCGCATTTGCTTTTTTATTTCGTAACTACTT
>JANEMG010000255.1 GCA_024511045.1 Gammaproteobacteria bacterium
CGCGCGGCAGCGACCATTCACCGCCGCCCCCCCCAGCAGCGAACCCATGATGCCGCGGATCAGCTGCCGGCCGATCTGGCTGCCGATGCTGCGCGCGGCGCTCTTGATCAGCGCCTCGCCGACACTCTGCCTTCTGGAGCCGCGCGATGCCTTGCGTCGCGGTTCCGGTTCCTGCCCGGCGGCCATCGCCGCACGTTTTTTCAGCAGTTCGTAGGCCGACTCCCGGTCCATGCCCTGATCGTACTTGCCCTGAAAGGGTGAGCGGCTGATCATTTCCTGGCGGCGGGCGCCGTCCACCGGGCCGATTTGGGAAGCGGGCGGACATATCAGGATTCTCTGGACCGGCGTGGGACTGCCTTTCCCGTCCAGTACCGACACCAGCGCCTCGCCGGTGCCCAGTTCACCGATGACCCGTTCACTGTCGATTTCGGGGTTGGGCCGGAATGTGGCGGCGATGCTGCGGATGGTCTTGCGGTCTTTGGGCGTATAGGCGCGCAGCGCATGCTGTATGCGCAGACCCAGCCGGCCGAGGATGTCTTCCGGGATATCGGTGGGGTTCTGGCTGATGAAAAACACGCCGACGCCCTTGGAGCGGATCAGCCGGGTGATCTGCTCGATCTTGTCCACCAGCACCCGGGGCGCGCGGTCGAAGAGCAGATGCGCCTCGTCGAAGAAAAGCACCAGCCGCGGTCGGTCCGCGTCGCCGACTTCGGGCAGGTTTTCATACAATTCCGAGAGCAGTCAGAGCAGGAAGGTCGCATACAGGCGCGGTGACTGGTTCACCAGGTCGGTGGCATCGAGAATGCTGATGACGCCGTTGCCGGAAAAATCGGTTTTGCCGAGATCTTCCAGCTGCAGTGCGGGTTCGCCGAAGAAATGTTCCGCGCCCTGCTGCTCCAGAACCAGCAGCCGTCGTTGGATCGCGCCGATGCTTGCCGAAGAAATATTGCCATAGTCGCTTTTCAGTTCCCTGGCGTTGTCCCCCATCCAGGACAGCAGGGAACGCAGATCCTTCAGATCCAGCAGCAACAGGCCATGATCGTCGGCGATCTTGAAGCCGCTGTACAGGATGCCGGTCTGCGTGTCGTTGAGTTCCAGCAGACTGCTGAGCAGCAGCGGCCCCATGTCGGAGATGGCGGTCCGGATGGGGTGCCCGGATTTACCGAACAGGTCCCAGAAGACCACCGGATTGGCGTGGTTCCGGTAGTTTTCCATGCCGATGCTCTGCACCCGGCTGGTAATGTGCTCGTTACTGCTGCCGGCATTGCCCAGCCCGGACAGATCGCCCTTGATATCGGCCATGAACACCGGTACGCCCAGGCCTGAGAAGGCTTCGGCAAGAACTTGCAGGGTGACCGTCTTGCCGGTGCCGGTGGCGCCGGAAATGATGCCGTGGCGATTGGCCATCGCCGCGTCCATGAACAGTAACCGGCCATTCTGTCCACCGATCAGGATATTGCCTGAAGTAGTCATTTTTTCTCCGGTCCAGGATGGTTGCCGGAATTATATACCAGAGATGGTAACCACAGAGGGCGCGAAGGAAAATATTCCACCTGATCAGCTGCAGGCTTCAGCAGGAAATGGTTGCTCTGGAACAAACCGCCAAGATCCCTCCTCACGTCGGGATGAGAGAGGCATAAAGCAGCAGGGGCATTACTGATGTCGACGTGACAGGAATCGTTTCGTGGTTTCGGCAGGACGGCGGGATCATACGGAATCGGCTGATTCTTTGCGCCGTCATTTACAGGCGGTCACCGGTCATTGAAGTCCAGCCTGTTGAAATCCTCGCTGCACAGCGGTCTGCTGAAATAATAGCCCTGGTAGCAGTGACAGCCGCGGCTCTGCAGAAACTGCAATTGCTCCTGCGTTTCCACGCCTTCGGCAATGACATTCAGGCCGAGATGCCGGGCCATGACGATGATGGTTTCGACGATCACGGCATCGTTGCTGTCATCGGGGATGTCGCGGACGAAGCTGCGGTCGATCTTCAATTGATTGAGCGGCAGGGTCTTCAGGTAGGACAGCGAGGAATAACCGGTGCCGAAATCATCGATGGCGATATCGATGCCCAGGTCCTGCAGGGTCTGCAGTTTCCAGACGCTGTCTTCGATATCGTCGATGACGCTGCCTTCGGTGACTTCGATCATCAGGCGCCGGGGGGCGACGCGATGCTTGTGCAGCGTTGTCTTGACCCGGTCGACGAATGTCGCCTGGCGGAACTGCCGGGGGCTGATGTTGACCGACAGCTTGCCCAGATCCGGAATGGCTTTCAATTGCTGGCAGGCGGCATCCAGGACAGCTGCAGAATCAGGCCGGTCTCTTCGGCGACGGGAATGAAATCGACCGGAGAGATCATGCCTTTTTCAGGGTGCTGCCAGCGCACCAGGGCCTCGGCGCCGATAAATTTCCCCTGGTCATCGTATTGCGGTTGATAATGCAGGCTGAACTGCTGTTTTTCCAGCGCGATGCGCAGGTTTTTTTCCATTTCCAGACGTTGGTTGGCCTGGCTTTGCATGGCATGATGGTAGAAACTGATGGTGTTGCGGCCGGCGGCCTTGGCATTGTACATGGCCGTGTCCGCCTGTTTCAGGATTTCCTCGGCGTCGGCGTTCTGCCGGGAAAACAGGGTGATGCCGATGCTGGGCGTGATATGGTGCTCATAGTCCTTGAGGACATAAGGCGCCTGCAGTTCCGCCTGTACCCTTTCGGCCATGTTCAGGGCATGGCTGGCCATTTCGCTGCTGCGCAGCAGCATGATGAATTCGTCGCCGCCCAGCCGGGCGACGGTGTCTTCACTGCGCACACAGTGTTTCAGTCGCGCGGCCACCTGCTTCAACAGTTCGTCACCCATCTGATGCCCCAGGGAATCGTTGAGGGTCTTGAAGTGGTCCAGATCCAGAAACAGCAGTGCGCCGTAGCTGGCGTGCCTTTCCACGGCCTCCAGTTCCTTGTTCAGGCGGTCCAGCAAGAGCCTGCGATTGGGCAGCTCGGTCAGCGCGTCATAGAAGGCCAGATGGCGTATCCGCTGTTCGGTGTTTTTGCGCTCGATGGCGATGCTGGCCAGTTGCGCCAGTTCCTGCATTTTTTGCAATGCAGAGGCATCCGGTTCCCGGGGAGTCCGATAATACATCGCGAAGGTTCCCAGCACCTGCCGGTCGCTGGACAGGACAGGTTCCGACCAGCAGGCCGCCACGCCGGCTTTTTCTGCCAGGTCGGTAAATTTACTCCAGTAGGGATGGCTGAAGATATCGCTGACGATGGTTCGCTGGCCGGTAAAGGCCGTGTTGCCGCAGCTGCCGATCCCCTTGCCGCAGGGCAGGCCGTCCACCGCCCGATTGTAGAAGTCGGGCAGGTTCGGGGCCGCGCCGTGGCGCAGTTTTTGCTGTTCCCGGTCGACCAGCAGGATAGAGCAGATGCTGTCCGGGATCATCTGCTCGGTTGATCTGACGATCAGATCCAGGATTTCCGGCAGGGGGGTGCTTCCGGCAATGGCCTGCAGGATCCGGATGTGGCATTCGTGTTCGAAGTTGATGCGCTTGCGTTCGGCGATTTCCAGCTCCAGTTCCCGGGTTCTGCTGCTGACGATCTGCTCGGTTCGCAGCGTCCTGCCGGTCAGCATCAACAGTCCCATGCCGGTCAGACCGGTAAAAAGGAAGCCGGCCGAGAGCAGCCACCAGGAATGCCAGGATATCTGGCTGTGCAGGAAGTCCTGGGAAGGAATGTAGGTTGCCGTCCAGCGTCGATTGGCGAAATCGATGCTGGCAGTCTTTTTCAGTTGAAGACTGTTCATCCCGATGCTGTCGTCGTCAGGGAGATTGCTGAACAGCCGCTCTTCCCCGTCCGAAATTTCAATCCACAGCTGGTTGTTGTTCAGCTGTCGCAGGGCATCGTTGACGACATTCTCGACGCAGATGACCACAGCTGCCAGACCCTGCAGGTTTTTTCGTCTGTCCTGGATGGTCGTGGTTGCCGGATACCGATGATAAACGGGGGCATAGAGTACGATCCCGCTGCACTTCTGCCGGTCCTGGATCAACCGGATTCTGCGTGTTGCAGAAATACTGCCCGT
>JANEMG010000256.1 GCA_024511045.1 Gammaproteobacteria bacterium
TGCGCTGGGCCTCGCCGCCGGACAGGCTGTCGGCGCTGCGGTCCAGTGTCAGGTAGTCCAGGCCGACGTTGACCAGAAACTCCAGTCGCTCGCGGATTTCCTTGACGATCTTTTCGGCGATTTGGCCGCGTTTGCCGGGCAGCGCCAGAGCCTCGAAGAAATCCAGGGATTTGTGTATGGACAGGGCGGTCAGGCGATGCAGAGGCATGTCTTCGACGAACACATTGCGCGCCGCCCGGTTCAGGCGGGCGCCCTGACATTCGGCGCAAACCCGGTCGGACAGGTATTTGGCCAGCTCCTCCCGGACCATGACGGAATCGGTTTCCCGGTAGCGGCGCTGCATGTTGGCGATCACGCCTTCGAAGCTGTGGCGCTTCTTCCTGCTTTTGCCGGTGCCGGTGACGAATTTGAAATCGATCGCCTTGCCCTTGCTGCCGTACAGGATGATGTCCTGGATGTCGGCCGGCAACTGCGAGTAGGGAATTTCGGGGTCGAAATGATAATGCTCGGCCAGCGAGCAGATGATCTGGTAGAAATAGCCGTTGCGTCTGTCCCAGCCGCGGATCGCGCCGCCCGCCAGGCTGATATCGGGGTTGTGCACGACCAGTTCCGGGTCGAAATGCTGCTGCATGCCCAGCCCGTCGCAACTGGGGCAGGCCCCCTTGGGATTGTTGAAGGAAAAGATGCGCGGTTCCAGTTCGGCCAGGCTGTAGCCGCAATGCGGGCAGGCGTATTTTTCGGAAAACATCAGTTCCTTGCCGGGCTCGTCCATGCACACGGCGATGGCGATGCCGTCGGCGATGCGCAGCGCGGTCTCGAGGGATTCCGCCAGGCGCAATGCCAGATCGTCGCGGATCTTGAAACGGTCGACGATGACATCGATGCTGTGCTTCTTTTTCGCGTCCAGGGCTGGCGTTTCGTCCAGGTCATAGACGGTGCCGTCTATACGGGCGCGGATGAAGCCCTGGGCGCGAAGATCCTCCAGCAGCTGCAGATGCTCCCCCTTGCGGTCGTTGATCACCGGCGCCAGCAGCATCCAGCGCTCCCCCGGCTGCTGGGCGAGAACCTGGTCGACCATCTGGCTGACGGTCTGCGCCTCCAGGGAAACCTGATGCTCCGGACAGCGGGGAATGCCGGCGCGGGCATACAGCAGACGCAGGTAATCGTAGATTTCCGTGATCGTGCCCACCGTGGAGCGGGGGTTGTGCGACGTGGATTTCTGCTCGATGGCAATGGCTGGCGACAACCCCTCGATGTGGTCGACATCGGGTTTTTCCATCAGCGACAGAAATTGCCGGGCATAGGCCGACAGCGACTCGACATAGCGGCGCTGTCCTTCCGCATAGATGGTGTCGAAAGCCAGCGAGGATTTGCCCGAGCCGGAGAGTCCGGTAATGACGATCAGTGCGTCTCTTGGCAGGTCCAGGTCTATGTTTTGCAGATTGTGGGTACGTGCGCCTCTGATGCGAATCATATCCATTAAAGTCGGAATTCCGGCAGGCTGAATAACCTGATAATATACGACTATTTGTCCCGTTTACGCAAAGGAGATTTCAGTTTTGACACAGGTGCAAGATATTACCAGTCCCATGACCGGCATGGAAAGACGGGCTACCTTTTCCCTGGCCGGTATCTATGCACTGCGCATGCTGGGGTTGTTCATGATCCTGCCGGTACTGTCTCTGTTTGCCGAACAGCTGCAGGGCTCGACGCCGCTGCTGATCGGCCTGGCCATCAGTGTCTATGGCCTGAGCCAGGCGATACTGCAGATCCCCTTTGGCCTGCTCTCGGACCGTTTCGGCCGGAAAAAAATCATCGTCTGCGGCCTGCTGCTGTTTGCCGCCGGCAGCATTGTCGCAGCCATGGCCACGACCATCTATGGCGTGCTGCTGGGCAGGGCGTTGCAGGGCAGCGGAGCCATCGCCGCGGCAATCATGGCGCTGGTCGCCGATCTGACCCAGGAAGTGCACCGCACCAAGGCCATGGCGTTGATTGGCGTCAGCATCGGCCTGTCTTTCGGTGTGGCGATCACCCTGGGGCCGGTCATTGCCGGGTTTGCCGGCGTACAGGGGATTTTCTGGCTGACCGCTCTGCTGGCGCTGCTGGCGATCCTGGTATTGCTGCTGCTGGTGCCCACCCCCAAAAAATCCAGGCTGCACCGTGATGCCGAGGTGGTGCCGGGGCAATTCAGCGATGTCCTGAAAAATGCCGATCTGCTGCGCCTGGACTTCGGCATCCTGGTGCTGCACCTGATCCTGACCGCCAGCTTCGTGATCATACCGTTGCTGCTGCGCGATGCCGGGCTGTTGTCCGCAAGGCACTGGCAGGTGTATCTGCCGGTCATGGTGGTGGCGATGCTGATGATCGTGCCGTTCATCATTCTCGCGGAAAAAAAGCAGAAGATGAAGGCCGTTTTTCTCGGCGCAATTGCCGTGCTGGTACTGGCCAATATCGGTTTCATCCGTTTCCATGACAGTGTCATCGGCATCGGCGCCTGTCTGGGTTTGTTCTTCTGCGGCTTCAACCTGCTGGAAGCGACCCTGCCATCGCTGATCTCCAAGACCGCGCCGTCCGACCTGCGCGGCACGGCCATGGGCGTCTACTCCAGCTGCCAGTTCCTGGGGGCTTTTCTCGGCGGCGCCGTGGGCGGCTGGCTGTACGGCGCCCACGGCGTCGCATCGGTATTCCTGTTCAGCGCCGGCGCGGCGCTGCTGTGGCTGCTGGTGGCGCTGTTCATGCGGCCGCCGCGCAATCTGGCCAATCTGCTGATCTCCATGGAAAGCATCGCTGCCGACCGGGTCGACGATTTCGTCGATGCGCTGCTGGCACTAGAAGGCGTCGTGGAAGTCAAGGCGCACAGCGAGGAGCAGGTCGCCTACCTGAAAGTCGACAACCGCAAGCTGGAAAAAGCGGCGCTGCAGCAGTTAATATCGCAATGGAGTGCGGCCTGATCTGATAAAATCTGCGCTGCAAGGCATCGTTTTTGTTACTACTCTGGCCCCTATGGGTGCTCTGTTCCGGAAGACGCCGTGAATATGTCCCTGCAGGCTTGGCTTTGGCATTCCTGCCAAAGACACTTCCTCCACAGACCACCTGCAGGGGCTTCTTCCGGTAGGGGTGAGTAGTTACCGTTTTTTTATATAAACTGGAGAGAAAAATGCTCAATAAAGTCATGCTGATCGGCAACCTGGGTGCCGACCCAGAGGTGCGCTACATGCCCAGCGGCGGCGCCGTGACCACCATCCGCCTGGCGACCACGCGGCGCTGGAAGGACCGTCAGAGCGGCGAGCGGCGCGAGGAAACCGAATGGCATCGCGTGGTGTTTTTTTCACGGCTTGCCGAAGTGGCCGGGGAATACCTGCGCAAGGGCAGCCAGGTCTATATCGAAGGCCGTATCCAGACGCGAAAATGGCAGGGTCAGGACGGCCAGGACCGCTACACCACGGAAATCGTCGCCAATCAGATGCAGATACTGGGCAGCCGCAGCGGCGGCACGGCCGATTTCAGCAGCGGCCAGCAGGGCAGTTACTCCACCCAGCCTTCACAACAACAGTCACAGCCACAACAATCGAGACAGCAGGCTCCGGAACAGGAAGCGCCGCCGCCACCCGTCAACGACGATTTCGACGACGATATTCCGTTCTGAAAAGCACCTGAGGCTATCAGTGTAAATAATTTGTAACTACTCGGGCCCTATGGTCAGTCTGTTCCTGAAGACGCCGTGAATACATCCCTGTCAAAGACGCTTCCTCCACAGATCAGCCCCAGGGGCTTCTTTTACTATGGGTGAGTAGTTGCAATAATTTAATATAAGCCCCTTAATTACAGGGGCTTATTTGTTTTTAGCGTTTATTTGGATATGCGGTAACTACTCGGGCCTCCATGGGTAGTCTGTTCCGGAAGACGCCGTGAATACATCCCTGTAGTGTCGGGTGCCATGTGATTATATTCCAAAAAGGAGCTATCCTTTGTTCCGAACCCGCCAGATATTGAACGACTGGCTCACGCAAAACCTGGAGGAAGCATAACGCCATGGTTATCCATC